>JBFLZW010000078.1 GCA_040755755.1 bacterium
CTGGAAGCAAGCAAAAAGTAAAAAGGCACAAGGAGGAACTTATTTTACTTTTACTTTTCAATGATATCCTCTGCGTCTCAGCGTCTCTGCGGGAGAATTACTAATTCTTATGTAAGTGCCATTCTCCCTATCCCCCCTCCAGGGGAGAATGCCGGGGTGAGGGGGATAACGTGAGAAATGCCGATACAATAGCCACCCGGCAAAATTCACATCTCAAATCTCGAACATGGGGACAATAATATGAAAAGACACATCTTGGCTGTAGTGATTATCATCGTGATGCTGGCAGGCGTTCTGGCAGGTTCCGGTAACCTGCACGCTGTTTTTTTCCCTTCCGCTTCCCGTATCCTGGGAATAGCCAGGCTGCATTCTGCCGTTACAACTGACCAGTCGGTTTATCCACACGGGCAGCCGGTCGAGATAACCTTCGAGGTGACTAATCCGGGGAACCGGCCGGTTACGCTCGATTTCACCGGCGGCCGGGGATTTGAGGTAGTAATCAGAAATTCTTCGGGTATCAGGGTCTGGAGGCTTTCTTCGGATCCTGATGATCTCAGAGACCTGACCACCATAGAATTGGGTCCGAACGAGACCCAAAAATTCCAGATACCATGGGACCAGAAGGATTATCATGGCCTGCCTGTCCCCCCCGGCATCTACTGGATCAGGGCTGTTTTAATCCCTGCCAACAATGTGGGTTGTGCTTCGTCCACTCAAGTCAGGATTATGCCGGCAGGGGCTTCGGATGCCTCTATCCGGGATTACCAGAACAGCGGCTGTAAAGAAGACTCAGGCCGGGGAGCTGAAGAAGAGAGGGAGGAATTTGCCGCTGATTACCGGGACCGTCTGCTGTATCTCGTGCACCGAAATGCCGTATATAATTGCTGTCTTGAAGAGATTACCGTTACCCTGAATATGGCGGATGGAATCATCTGGATTTTCGAGGAGGAGAAACTGGATGGTGACGGATGCCGCTGCCTGTGCAGGTATGATATTACAGCCACCATTGCCGGTTTATCTCCCGGAGCTTATACCATAAGATTTTATAACCGGAAGACCGGCCGGTTCCTCGGTGAAATCCCGGCGGTGGTAATCCCCTGGATGTCACCCCTCTCCCTGCCTGCCTTCGATCTCATGTCGGAATGACACCAGGTATAAATCTTCGTGTATCAAATTAATTGACTTATTTAATAGAATCCAATAGAATTTATTTCGATTTATTCTATTGGAGAAAAGATGAAGACATTAGTTGAATATGCAAAGGAAAACAGGATTCATTATCGCACCGCCTGGAACCATTTCAAGGAAGGGAAGATTCCTGGCGCATTCAAAAACGAATACGGAAAAATCCTGATTCCAGATGAAAACATTAAACCTGAATATGTTGTCTGTTATGCTCGTGTTTCTTCGTCCGAGAATAAGAAGAATCTTGATTCTCAAGCAGACAGATTAGTGGCTTACTGCAATGCGAAAGGATACAAGGTTAAACGGATCGTAAAAGAACGTGCTTCCGGCTTAAATGATAAACGTCCAAAGTGAGTAAAACTCCTGGAAGATCAGGAAGTAAGTAAAATTATTGTTGAACATCAGGATCGTCTTACCCGTTTTGGGTTTAACTATATCAATTTGTTCATGAAGTCGAAGAATTGCCAGATTGAAGTGATAAATGAAGCAGCTAATGACAAGGAAGACCTGATGCAGGATTTTGTAAGCTTGGTTACCTGCTTTACAGCAAAGTTATATGGCCTGAGGCGAAGCAAACGAAAAACTGAGAAGTTAATCAAGGCGCTGGAAGATGAAAATAACACGGTCAAGTAAGACAAGTTTGAAGTTTTTAACTCAAAAGAAACGGGATATCCTGTATGGCATCATGGATGAATATTCTCGTTTGGTCAATATATTCATCGTGATGTTTTGGGATAAGGATTTCAAAATCAGCGGCCTCACCAAAGAGATCACCAATCTTGCCGCATCCTGGCTGTCTGCCCGAATGCGCCAATGCGCTGCCCGTGAAGCTCTCGGCATGGTCAATGGAGCCAGAAAGAAAGCGATAGCCAGAGGGGAAGATCCAATTAGGCCGGTTCATAGCGGCAGGAAAATGACACTTTCAGCTCAAATTGTGGCCATTGAGAAGGGGCGCAATTCTTTTGATCTATGGTTGGTTCTCTCCTCTGTTGGAAACAGCATCAAACTCCATATCCCACTTAAGCGCCACCGCCATTTTAATTGGTTTCGTGAATGGAAAATATCAAACACCGTGATAATTCATCGGGACTATGTTCAATTCTCTTTTGAAAAGGAAACCGGGCCTAAGAAGACGGAAGGCAAATCCATTGGAGTGGATGTGGGGATTAATCACCTTCTGGCTACTTCAGACAAGGAATTGATTGGTTCCGAGGTCAAGCCACTCATAGACAGTATCAAACGTAAGAAGCAAAATTCCAGGGCCTATATTCGAGCCAAGAAAACCCTTTCTTACTATCTTCACAAGATCGTCAAGGATAGTTTACCCTGGAAAAGTTTGAAGCTGGTAGTGGTAGAAAAATTACAAGACCTCAAAAAAGGCAAACAACCCAAGAGAGGGAAAGCATTCCGAAAGACGCTCAGTAACTGGAATTATCGGGAGTTGCTGAATATATTGCAGATGCGCTGTGAGGAAAACCGTGTTTTCTTCCGGTCGGTCAATCCCTGTAAAACCAGTCGGACATGCCCCGCATGTTCCCATACTGAGCGGGGTAATCGAGTCGGAGAAAATTTCAAGTGTCTGAGGTGTGGGTACTCAGAACAGGCCGACATTGTAGGCTCACTGAATATTTTGACTCGTTTTACCACCGGACGATATGGTGCCGGTTTCCAAACTTGATTGATGGATTTTCTATGAGATTCTATCAATTAGGTAACTATACATCTGCTTTCCACCTGTGATATAGTAATACACAAGGATGAAGGCGGCTGCTGTGCAGGCCGAGCAGTGGAAACAGATAAAGCTGAGGGAGGATACATGAGAATATTAGTTACCGGTGGAGCAGGCTATATCGGCAGTCACACCTGCTGGGAGCTGTTGCAGGCTGGATACGAGATTATTGTAGTGGATAATCTTTCGAACAGCCAGGAGGAATCTTTAAAGAGGGTCCAGCAGCTGAGCGGCAAGGCACTTCAGTTCCATAAGGTCGATCTGCTCGACAGGGAGCCCCTGGCCGCTGTTTTCGACCATTCCCGGATCGATGCGGTCGTTCATTTTGCCGGTCTCAAGGCGGTCGGAGAGTCGGTAGCCATGCCTTTGCGCTACTATCATAACAATGTCACCGGAACGCTGGTGCTGCTTGAGGTTATGACAGAGCACAAGGTTAAAAACCTGGTTTTCAGCTCATCCGCCACGGTCTATGGAGATCCGGCCAGGGTCCCGATTACCGAGGATTTCCCTCTTTCGGCAACCAATCCGTACGGACGGTCAAAGCTGATGATCGAGGACATCCTGAGAGATGTCCATCGTGCGGACAGGAGCTGGAATATTGCCCTCCTGCGCTACTTCAATCCGGTAGGGGCGCATCCGAGCGGGAGGATTGGAGAGTCCCCGAACGGTATCCCCAATAATCTCCTGCCCTATATTTCCCAGGTGGCAGTCGGCAAGCTCTCCGAGTTGTCCGTATTCGGAAACGATTACCCGACCCGTGACGGCACGGGCATCCGGGACTATATCCATGTGGTCGATCTGGCTGCCGGTCACCTCAAGGCACTGGAGAAACTGACTGAAAAGCCCGGTGTGGTCACCTACAATCTTGGCACTGGCCGGGGATACAGCGTTCTTGAAGTGATCGAAGCCTTCGAGCGGGCTTCGGGAAGAAAGATCCCTTACCGGATAGCTGACCGCAGACCGGGGGATATTGCCACCTGCTACGCCGATCCATCAAAAGCCGAACGTGAGCTGGGCTGGTTCGCAGTCCGAGGAATCGATGAAATGTGCGCCGATACCTGGCGATGGCAGTCTTCAAACCCCAATGGGTATGAATGAACGTATCTTAAAATCTTCGTAACTATTCAGGCACAGAGGCACAAGGTTACCTTTGCCCCTTTGTGCCTGAGCAGTTACAAATCTTCTAACCATTGAGTGCCTCTTCGTCCCTCATTCCATTCTTCATAATTAAATCTTCAAAAACTAAATATTATATTAAAATTCCGTAATATAAAGTTTAAGCATATCGTCTGATAATCACAAATATTCTTATATTTTAGTATTGGGCAGCAAACAAGATGGAAATATTCCGGAAATAAAGCAGTCTCATCCCCCGATACTATGGGCTCCTCCCTTTATTGGCCAGGCTGCTCACTATTACGCGTATGCTTGTCTTAAGAGACTACCATGAGTTTCTCACCAGGTTTTCAAGGAAAGGGGGTGAAAACCATGAGCTTATTCTCTCCGTAGGAAAACCATCCAGGGTAAGTCAACACAGCTCCATCCGTAATTAATGATCGGTTTGTTTGTATCTATGAAAAAAGGAGGACGGTTATGAAACTCATGAATAAAAAAGCACCAGGTATAATTTTTATGGTACTTATCGCAATTATCGGTGCATTCCAATGGCGGGCCTATCACAGCCGTAAGCCAGCAACGGAAAATGACCGGTATGAGGCTGTCGGCATTGGGAATGCCCAAAAGCTTCTGGCCACTTACAATCACTGGAAGGTATTGTGGACACGGGCTGGAGGGGAGCAAAATCTGGCCCTGTCACTTGGCTATTCCAAGGGCCGGTCAGTCATGTTTACCAGGGCAAGGGGACAGGCAGTAATCAATCTGATTGACGGCTCGGTCTGCGTCAATATATCCGGCCTGCCTGAAAAGGAAACATTTGATGTCTGGATGATTGGCCGTCGTCCTGACCCGGCATACAGCCAGAAACCCTGCACCGGCCAGGATAGAGCGCAGGATACGATAAACCTTGGCACCTTGAAAGGCGAGGGCGGCAAGGCCCGGCTTCAGGTTCAAGCCGGCTTCAAGGTTCCGGCAGGACTTGAAATAGAGCATATAGTCGTGGCCAGAACCGGCCAGTCCCCAGACCGAAACGGTTTGCTCTTTGGTTCACCCAGCCTTTTCCAAAAGCTCTATTACAGCGAAATCTCCGGTCGGCTGGCTATGCTCGGCAAAGCCGAAGGGTTGCCGGATGCAACCTCGACGGGCAGCGCTCTCTCCTGTGCTGCCTGCCGGTTTTTCGTTCCCTCCCCGGCCTATGCGGATTTTGGAGAAGATGGAGGAACAGCAGTATTGAACTGTCTTAAACCACTCATCGACCGGGGTGAACAACTTTTCTTTACCGAGACATTCGAAGGAAATGGCCGAACCTGCGGAACATGCCATCCGGCCACCAATAATTTTACTCTTGATCCGGCCTATATCGCAACATTGCCGCCGAGAGATCCGCTTTTTATTGCCGAGCATAACCCAAACCTGGCCGAGCTTGAAAAACCGGAATTGCTGCGGAAGTTTGCCCTGATCCTCGAAAATGTGGACGGATTCAGTGATCCAACCAATATATTCGTCATGCGCGGCGTTCCCCATTTACTTGGCCTGTCAAATACCATCCTGTCAAACCCCGCTCAACCTGGAGAATTTCCGGTGCAGAGGACTGGCTGGGGAGGTGACGGCGCCCCGGGGACAGGTTCTTTGAGGGAATTTGCAATCGGTGCAGTACGGCAGCATTTCACGAAAACCCTGGATCGGGTTGAGGGAAGAGATTTCAGACTGCCAACCAATAGTGAGCTGGATGCCCTGGAAGCCTTTCAGCTCTCCCTGGGCCGCCAGGAGGAACTCGACCTGGAAGCGCTCCATTTAAAATCAGAGATAGCAGAGCTTGGTAAAGAGACCTTTCTGGATAGAACCTTTGATGATCCCCGGGCTGGCAAGTGTCAGCGTTGTCATGGGAATGCCGGAGCGAACAGCACCTCAACTTTCTTTAACGATAATCGCAACACCGGCGTTGAGGTTATGGAAGACCAGCCAGCCAGGCTCATCGATCCCACTATCCCCGTGGATGGCGGATTCGGCCAGGAGGATCCCGGTCCTCATGGGGGCTTTGGCGATGGTACCTTCAATATCACCTCGCTGATCGAGGCGGCAGACACTCCGCCCTTTTTCCATAATAATTCGATCAATACGATTGAAGGTGCGGTCGGCTTCTTCAACGATGATGCCTTTAATAACTCGCCCAGTGGAAGCACACACCAGGGGCTGGTCAAGCTGGAATCCACCCAGGTCCAGGCAGTTGCTGCCTTCCTTCGGGTAATCAATGTCCTGGATAATATCCGCTCCTCTGACAGTTACGATACCCGTGCCAAAGGTGCGAATCTTTGCAGAGGGATGAAACTCCTGAAAATCGCGATTTCCGAGACCGAGGATGCCATCGAGGTCCTCAGAGGCGGAGCCTTTTTACACCCGGATGCCGTATTGCTTCTGGAGAAAGCCGGACAGTTTGAGAAACTGGCCTTAGCAGCGGGCAATATCAACTCTAGGAATTCCTTGATCGATAAAGCTATCCATCAGAAGAGTGCTGCACGGGAGCTTATGGTTTGGTAACTCAAAGGGGCAGAGGGGCAAAGGCACAGAGGCACAAAGTTGTCTTGCCTTTGTGCCTCTGTGCCCTTTAAGGATGTTGACTATCGGATATGAGCGAAATGGATGGACAGATTGACAGAAGTTGTGTTAATCTCACCTATATAAATAATAGTGGTTCTCAAGGGAAATCTCAGAATTATCCGAAGGGGTGCAAAAGCACGAATATAGTCCGATCAGAGAGAGAGTGATGTCTGACCAGGATAAACAGCAGCAGGATGGCAAGTTAATCTCCCGCAGGGATTTCCTCTGGAAATCCTCGGCGGCTCTCATGGCTGCCGGCGGGCTCACAGCCGGATGCAACAGCCGTCCGGGCAGCCCCGGCTATCATCAGCCGCACAGCGGCCAGGCACCTTCGGCAGATCCCGGCTCATGGTGGCATAAGGAGGGGTTTATCGTCCATGAGGCGGTAGATACCAGTCGGCTGGCCGAGGGGATCATCCGTGCCCGTGTTGATGGCTCGTGGCGGGAGTTCGCGGTGGTCGAGCTGCCTGAACGGTTTGTGGACTGGAGTCTCAGAGCGCGGCTGGCGCGCCTTTCAAGGATGCTCGACTTTGGCGGGATAGATCCGCGGGATCTGGCCGGATCGCACAACGCCTGCGTGGCCACCTACGGCGGCCCCTGCCGTGATTCGGCCATATCGCTCAATACAGCCTATAAGGGAATGGGATTTTCGGTGCATGCTGCAAAGCTGGCTGAAACGGTCCACAAGATCACCGGGGAGCGATTGAGGATCGAGCAGGATACAGCCGGTGATCCAGCCAGGGAAATTCAGGCCAAGGTGAGATTTCTCGCTGAATTCTACCATAATAATGCTTCGAACTTTGACCGCACCAAACAGGTCTCGCTGGAGATTTTCACCTCACCCGATTTCCAGACCCACACCTTTCTCAATATGATGGTCAATCCGATTGTCTCGGCCTCATTCCTTGCCTTTCCCACCTTTGAAATCCGGGCCGTGCCCCAGCTCCTGCACCCGAAAAATCCAGGACTGTCCGGGCCGGAAAAGGACATGATCGCCTATGTCAATGCCATTCATGACTTCATCCACAGCGGGCCGGGAGAGCGGATAGTCTGCGTGTATCATGTAATCGAGGTGTTTGACGATACACCGAACGATATGAGCCGGGGAAAGCGCATCGCCTGACGAGCGGGAGAAGAATACTGACCCCTTCCTTCACGCCCCTCCACCCTTAATCACTTTTTCTCATAATGGTATCTCAACTGAGGGACAGATCATATTGGTCAGTTCGCGGCATTTATGCTTGAGGTGATACCAATCCAGGATAAACTCCTGGCGTGTCCAACCGCTAGCGATCCGGCTACGGTCAAAAGCCTTCACTATTTCTATCTGCTTCACATTTCCGCTCAGTTAGTAGTTTGGGGTTATAGTCCAGACGGCTCCTTCGAATCGACCCAGGCCCCAATTCAGGCTCTCTTGCATAGAGGTATTATCCGGGCACCCACTTCCGCCTCCGCCGGTGATCATGTAACGAACGGTGGAGCCAAGATCATAGACCTTATAACCGCCTATGCTTACCGTCGCATTTAAGGAATTTCCATAATAATAGGGATCATTAAAGCCTTCACCATGAATGGTGTAGCTTACAGGGGCCGGATCGGTCAATTTATCAAACTCTACATACACACGCCAGCCCCAGCCTTCGCCGGATGGAATACATTCAGCTTCACCTACGGTGCTTCCCGGGTATCCCTCGGTTTTTAAATCCCGTATGGTGACCACGATTGAGTTGGTTGCCAGTTGAATCCAATCAAGACCTCCAGACACGGAGGTAAGGCGGTATACATATATCTCAATGGTTTCCATGTCCCCGTCGTTACTGGTGGGCGATGAACGGTAAATCACCTTCGGCGTGGTAGTTTCGATGATTTTTCCCTCGGTTGTGCCCGATTTCAAAAACCCATATATGCCCTCCGTTTTCCAGTAATATTTAAGATCTTTGGAGTGAGAACCGGTAAAAACCGCATTGAGTAGGATTTCATCATCAATCTGAACAAAGGCCGGGTCAGGTTCAACGTGCACCTGAGGGCTTTTGGCCACGATTTGAAAGTGAGCATATTGATCCGCTGCTTTTTGATCTTTAATGACGGCAGACAAATCTATACCGTAGAAAAGAAGATCAACCGCCTTTAAGGTCACATTGAGTTTGGCCACCATTTTCCCAATATTTTCGGTTGCTTTGACTGATGCGTATTTCTTTAAAAACTTGGCTGTAATATAAGCACCCAGTTTTTTCTGCAACGATTGATTGGTAGCAATACTGGTTATGGTTCCGGTCAGCGCACCGTAATAGTCGCCCCCGCTAATGGCCGTGGTGACGTCAAAGCCGGTTGAAACGATCATACCCATAATATCGAAGGATGCTTCCGCCAACTGCCTGCCGGTCATGTAATTCACCGCATCCACAGGTATGAAAGCAAAAACCGTAGGTATGAGGAAATCCTTAAAAAAGGTCAGAGCGCCCATCATCCCGTTGGCATTTATCCACGATTTTAAATCCGCATGGCCAGCGATTTCCGGTGGAATAATATCCGAGGCCCAACCCGGACCCACAACGACTGCAGAATAATATGTCTCCAAGGCATCGGAGGGATCGGTTATCAGATCAATCGGATCGGAATTAACCGGCGCGTAGGGTATGCTGCCCCAGAGGGTGCTGATGGCCGAGCCCAGTGAACCGGTCAGGCCTGTGGTGGAAGAAAGATATCCATCCGTCACTGTCACCCAATCGCGAATGAAATAGGGGTGCTCTATGCCGCTCTTATCTTTGTAGCCGGTACGATAGATATAAAACCAGACATGGCGACGGAATTCATTGGTGATGACAAGACCGTCACCATCCGGATTCTGCCCCATGCGGATGCCTGACTGGGGATTTGCGCTGATCACGCCGATGGCCGGTGGAATTGCAAAATATCTGATGCTGGAGTACTTATCCGCCAAACCAGTTTCAGTAACCTTCGATCTCTTCGATACATCTCCACTGTTGGTTTGTTTGGACCGCTGGTTGGCCAGGGGGACAAGGGATTCCCGAGCTTCTTTAAGAGCAGCCACGATGACGCTGTCCCCATTCTCCAGGGCATGCGTGTCCAAACTCAATCGCTCATCAATGACCGATGCCAATCCCTGGGCTTCGGAGGTAGCTTCGATTAGATTCAGGATATGTCCCCACTCTTCCTGAGGAAGGGTAAACGCTCCTGTTTCCATGAAAAGGAGAGCCGATGCCGTGGAAAGCGCGTTGAGGTCATTGGATACTTCATCTCCTGCTGTGTTCACATATCCAAAATAGAGGAGTTCATCATCAGGACCAAAGGCCATGGCCATGGTCGGTGTTTCGCCGGGCTGGCGAACGGAGAACCCCCCATCTTCAGAAACAACATGGTCGTCGATGCTCGTGAGGATGCGCACATCCTCCGGGGATAAGGGGAAATTTTCCGGCAGAATGAGCTTTCCTGTCACTTGGGATTCAGCCAAATCCTGATCCTCTGTTTTCGTTGGTTCCTGACCTTTTCCTCCTCTGCTGTCTCCACACGCAGTGAACATCATGCCTAAATAGAGTAAAAGAGTTATTATCATACCTGCTGCCGGTGGTTTTTTAAGTGACATTGCTTTCTCCCTGATTTGTTAGATGGGATGATAAGACATCGCTTTCTCAACTACTTAAAAGTTTAGTGTAAGATCCGGAAAAATACAAATAATTTTTGGGAAAAAGCTCTTCGAGCAGTCATGAATTGATATCCCGGAGGTGTGCCTGCTGTATCAGAGATTCCACCAGGGTTGCACATCAAGGGTACGCTCATGTCTCGCATCGGTGAAAAGATAAGCAGAGCTATTGTTTTGTCATTCCCGCGAAGACGGGAATCCAGAAGTAAAGGCACTGGATTCCCGCCTTCGCGGGAATGACGAGAGATATTAATGCTTGCGAAATTTGTGCGCTCACCGATGCGAGACATGAGCATTATTCATAAAGTGATTTTTTCTTCCACTTTGAGTTGACAAATGAACTCAGGTATTAGTAATATTATTATGAACACTCCGATTAGAGTGTTATGAGAGTGTTAAGAATAAACCTTAACCGTAACCGTCAGGAGGAACATTATGAACAGGAAATCAGGAAATTCAGGGAAATCGGCACAGAAAGTATTCGGCAGCATACTGGCTGCGGCTTGTATTTTTGGCCTTATCATTGCTTTGGCGAGCGGGGCCAGGTCAGGAGAGCCGGTTATTGATCCCAAAGAAGGGGAGTTGAAGGGCACCATCGCTGTCTCAGGGGCCTGGGCGCTGTATCCTATGGCCGTCAAATGGGCTGAGGAATTTCAGAAGATCCATCCCAAGGTGAAGATTGATATCGCCGCTGGCGGTGCGGGTAAGGGGATGGCCGATGCTCTGGCCGGAATCGTGGATATCGGCATGGTTTCACGGGATATTCATCCGGCGGAGATTCAGAAAGGTGCTTTTTGGATCTCGGTGGTCAAGGATGCGGTTGTTCCGACGATCAACGAACGGAATCCGCTCCTGAAAGATATCCTGGCCAAGGGCGTCAGGAAGGAAGCCCTTGCCGGTATCTGGGTAAGCGGAACGATTAAGACCTGGAGCGAGGTTATTGGCGGCAGGATGGCCGGTGATAGCAGCAAGGATGCCATTCATGTCTATACCCGGTCCGATTCCTGCGGAGCAGCGGAAACCTGGGCCCAGTATCTGGGAAAAAATCAGGAAGACCTTCTGGGTATCGGAGTTTACGGCGATCCTGGACTGGTTGAAGCGGTCAGCAACGATGCTCTGGGCATCGGTTATAATAATATCAATTATGCCTATCAGGCCAAGAATAAAGCGCAGGTCAAAGGGATCCGCGTACTGCCGATCGATATCAACGGCAATGGCCGTCTGGATGAGGATGAAAATTTTTACCAGGACCGGGATGCCATAGCCAAAGGCATAGCCACCGGAAAATACCCTTCCCCGCCTGCCAGGAACCTGCATTTCGTTTCTCAGGGCAAACCGAAGACGCACCTGGTCACTGCCTTTATGACCTGGGTCATGACTGACGGGCAAAAATTTGTTCCCGAAGCAGGCTACATCAACCTGTCCCCGGAGAAAATCCGGGAAGAGCTCCAAAAGCTTGAAAGGTAAGGTAAACGATCATGGATACATCCTACACCTTTTCTCAACCGATACCTGATCAGCAGGCAGAGCTGGTGGGCCTGCATGGCAAAAGGCTGATCAAAGATAAGCTGGCCGCCGCCTCGATGCTGCTTCTGACCATCTGTTCGAGTCTGGTGGTGTTTTTCATAGCCCTTCAGCTCTACCAGAGATCACGGCCGATCCTGGCCATGAAGAGGCTGACCGAATTGCTCTTATCGACCTCCTGGCACCCTTTGCGGGGAGAGTTCGGCTTTCTCCCGTTCATCATGGGCACCCTCTGGGTAACGGGGGTGGCCGTGACGATCGCCGTACCCTTGTGCCTTCTGACCTCGATCTACCTGTCCGAGTACGCTCCCAGGGCAGTGCGGGATTGGACCAGGCCGCTCATCGACCTTTTGGCCGGAATTCCATCCGTGGTCTTCGGGCTCTGGGGTATCCTGGTTATCGTGCCGCTGATTAAAAATCACCTTGCTCCGGCATTCGGGACCTTCTCGACCGGCTACAGCGTACTGGCCGCCGGTATGGTTCTGGCCATCATGATCTTTCCGGTGATCATTCACGTTTCAGTCGAGGTATTCAGATCAATACCCCACGAGATGAGAGAAGCTTCCCTGACTCTGGGAGCGACCAGGTGGCAGACCATAAAGCATGTTGTCCTGCGCAAGGCCCTGCCGGGAGTGATCGCAGCCATTGTTCTTGGCCTGTCCAGGGCTTTTGGCGAGACTATGGCCGTTCTGATGGTGGCAGGCAATGTGGCCAGAGTTCCATCATCCTTCCTTGGCCCTGCCTACCCCCTGCCGGCACTGATCGCCAACAGCTATGGCGAAATGATGTCCATCCCCCTCTACGATTCAGCGCTTCTTCTGGCATCGCTCATCCTGCTGCTGATCGTTTTGCTGTTCAATGTCCTCTCACGGATCATTCTGATGAGAGTTGAAAGGAGTATTCAATGAGCATGGACACAGGAAAGGTTATTGACTGCAGAAGGATAGAAGAAAAGATAGTCAAGGCTCTGATGATCGCATCTACCCTGTTCATTCTGGCAATCCTGGTGCTTATCCTGGCTACGGTGATCGTCAAGGGGCTGCCCACCTTAAGCCTGGCCATGATTACCCAGGCCCCCAAAGGCGGCTATTATCTTGGCCAGGGCGGCGGAATACTGAATGCCATCCTCGGATCCCTCTCCATCGGTGGAGGAGCGGTCCTTCTGGCCATTATGATCAGCCTGCCGGTGGTACTGTATCTCAATATCTATGCCCGGGAATCATCCCGCCTGACATCCTTTACCCGCTTTTCCTTTGACGTTTTATGGGGTGTGCCCTCAATCGTCTACGGAGCGTTCGGTTTTGCCATCATGCTGTATTTCGGGCTCAGGGCTTCGCTCCTGGGCGGAATTCTGGCGGTAACTCTCCTGATTCTGCCCATTATGAGCCGGACTATGGATGAGGTGGTCAGAATGGTGCCTGAAGAGCTTCTGGAGGTATCCTACTCCCTGGGGGCAACAAAGCTTGAAGCTGCCCTGAAGGTCGTGGTCAGGCAGACCCTGCCCGGACTTTTGACCGCTGTTCTGATCGCTTTCGGAAGAGGCATCGGGGATGCCGCCTCGGTCATGTTTACCGCAGGCTTCACGGATTATGTTCCCACTTCACTGCTTCGCCCGGCAGCTACTCTCCCCCTGGCCATTTTCTTTCAGGTGGGGACCCCTATCCCTGAAGTCCAGGGCCGGGCCTATGCTTCAGCCTTTATTCTGACCATGATGATTCTGGCTATCAGCATCGTTACCAGAGTGTTGACCAGGAGATTTACCAGACATGTCTTACGTTAGGAGAATATGATAATGGAATCAAGACCCCATGTAAGTGTGCGCAGTCTCAATGTGTTCTACGGCAATGAGCATGCCTTGAAAAATATCACCGTTGATATCCCTGAAAAACAGATAACCGCCATTATCGGCCCCTCCGGCTGCGGCAAGACTACGCTCCTGCGGTCCTTCAACCGTCTGGTGGATTCCGGGGATGGGGTCAAAGTGTTCGGTCAGGTTCTGGTACATGGAGAGGATATCCTCGATCCGAAAATGGAAGTAACCGAGGTCAGGAAAAAGATGGGGCTCCTCTCTCAAAAACCCTATCCCCTGCCGATGTCAATCTACGACAATGTCGCCTTCGGCCCGCGGATACATGGGATAAAAGATAAAAAGAGGCTGGATGCAATTGTCGAGCATTATCTCAGGGAATTAAGCCTCTGGGATGAAGTCAAGGACAGGCTGCATGGACCGGCCTCAAGGCTTTCAGTTGGCCAGCAGCAGAGACTCTGCCTGGCCAGGGGACTGGCTGTCGAGCCGGAAATCATCCTCGGCGACGAACCAACCTCGGCCCTCGACCCCAAATCGAGCCAGCACATCGAGCGCAGATTTCTTGCTCTCAAGGAAAAATACACCATTGTCATCGTCACCCATATTCTGCGCCAGGCCAGAAGACTGGCTGACTATGTACTCTTTCTCTACTTCGGTGAGCTCATAGAGCATGGACCTGCCAGGGATATCTTCGAAAACCCGCGGGAGCCGATGACCAGAGAGTACATCATGGGGACTATCAGTTGAAGACAGGCGTGCTATCCAAATAGCACAGAGATTCCCGCTTTCGCGGGAATGACGTTTTGGAAGTCTCGAGTATTCAGGAGGAAGGATTGGTTTGACTTTATCAGTAAAGAAGGTATAATCTATGAATAATTTTCCATCAGCTTTTCTCATGCCTGAAATTGCAGGCAGGGAAAGGCCCTGGATATTTTCACTCTATGACTAAATTGTAAAAAAATACACGAGTTTATCATTGGCACGTACAACAACAAGGATTGGCGGGGTTTCTTCCCGTTTCGGGGTAGGAATTCTCTATGGTTCGCGAATCTCTTTTGCCACCCGGCTCAACAATGGAGAGATTGCAACCTTCTCGCAGGATACTTCAAGCCGTTCATCTATTTACCGGATACCCTTCCTTCGTTCCCTGATGGTTTTCCGGCAACTTCTGCTTGTCTTTCTGTTAGCACGGAGAAACCTGGTACGGTTGTCAAAAGAGGGGCTGGTTGACCTGCAACGGGGAAAGCGGCTGATTCACGGCCTGTTGTTTCTGGCGTTCTATTTGAGCTTTTCGTATTATGTGCTTCCCCTGCTCGATAATCTCGCTCCCGTGCTCCAGGTGGGGATATTTGTCGTGATCCTGATTCTGCTCATCAGGCTGTTTTTCTTTCTGGTGCTCGGTGATCGGAGCCTGAAATATCATGGGGCGGAACATAAGGTCATCAATACTTTTCTGGCCGGAGATAATCTGATCTTACCCGCTGCCATGCGTCATCCCCGCTTTGCCTTCCGGTGCGGGACAACCCTGGCCACTTTTTTCATTCTGCTGGAGCTGCTGATTCCGGAATCTGCCTATCGGATATTTATCAACCAGTTTGGCTCGACCATGGGCGTTGTTATCTTTTTCTTCCTGCTCCTGGGCCTGGCGTATGAGATACTCTCTGTTCTCTCCAGAAGAGGGTCAGGCAAATGGCTTTCTTTTCTTACCACCCCTGTTTCCAAAATGCAGATACTGACTACCCGTGAGCCTTCCCTGAGAGAGCTGGAAGTAGCGCTTTCAGCCATACGAGAGGCTGTCGGCTGGCGTCCCCCCTTATCAGACCCGGTTTTTTTCGACATTCCTGATAATAGCATCCAGTAATGAGTGATCGCTAATCCTTGTAACTCTCCCGGATCAATTCACTCAGGTAGTTTTCCGGGTCCTGCATTCCGGCTGCGGGAATGGGAAACTCCCGTGTTCCGGTTTTCTTGTTGATGAGTTTCAACCCGTGCTCGTAGTTCTGAAAGGCATGTCTGAGGAAATCTTCCGGATTTACCTTGATTTCATCCTTCCAGACCCTTTCCATAAGGCAGTCGATCGCTTCTTCCGTGAGGGATATTTTCACCTCATTCCGGCTGGAGAAGCCCTGCTCAAAGCTTCGGGCTGCATGACAGACAGCCAGCACCTCATCGATCACGGAATCAAGGTCCCGGCGCTCTTCCACAATCCGCCTGGTGATGAGCCTGATCCTTTGGTCAGAGAAATTGATGCCGTAATGCTCATGGAACTCCACGCACTTTTCCCTGATGGACCCCTCAAGGCTTCGCTCCTCCTCTGCCAGGAGCACTCTGAAACGGGCTTCCCGCTGCTGATCCTCCGGGTTTTGGAGTATCTTCTGAAGCTCGGCTTCCGGATCGTTCACCATAGCCGCGGTGACGACCAGGTGGCGGATGGGGGTAGAGGGAAGGACATGCTCGGATCCCAAAAGGACCCGCTCCACGGCACTCACCAGTCCCCGTGCGCCGGTCCGCTCTTTGAAAGCGTTTTCCGCGATGAGCCGCAGGGCATCATCTTCGAACTGAAGGTCGATGCCATAGGCTTTGAAGTCTTTCTTCTTGCTGGTGATGATCGGGCTCTTCGGATTGCGCAGAATATGGTACAGGTCCTCGACCTCAAGGTTCTCAAAAACCGTCACCACCGGCAGCCTGCCGATGAATTCCGATTCAAACCCGTATTGAATGAGATCTTCGGCCTTGACCAGCCGCAGATATTCGGTTTTTTCGTCTTTTGATTTCACCTCGGCACCAAATCCCATGCCCTGCCGGTTCAATCTTTTCTTGATGATCTCCTCCAGTCCTGCAAAAGCCCCACTCATGATGAACAGGATATGCCGGGTGTTGATCCTTTTTCGCTCCCGCTTTCCGGTTTTCTGAAATTCCATCATGGCTTCCATCTGGGAAACCGGATCCTGAAGGGTCCTGAGCTCCACCTCGGTTTCCTCCATCGGCTTGAGCAAAGCCCGCTGCACACCCGATCGGGAAACATCCGGGCCAATCAGATTGGTCGAGGAGGCAATCTTATCCACTTCATCCAGGTAAATGATCCCATACTGGGCAAGCTCTATATCTCCGTTGGCCTCATGGACAAGGTCCCGCACCAGGTCCTCCACATCTCCTCCGACATACCCGGTCTCGCTGAACTTGGTGGCATCTCCCTTGACAAAGGGGACACCGATCTTTTTGGCAATCAGCTTTATCAGGAAAGTCTTGCCCACGCCCGTAGGCCCGATCATAATGATGTTATTTTTGATTTCACCTACACTCTCATTCTGATTTTTCTGTTGATTCAGCTCAAACATCCTGACGCGATTGTAGTGGGTGCAGATCTTGGTCGCCAAAACCTCCTTTGCTTTATCCTGCTTGACCAGGTATTCATCAAGGTATGCCTTCAGCTCCTTTGGCTTCATATCAAAGTGGATGGGCAGCGGCTCATCCGCCTTCTCCCCGGCATCTCCCTTGTCCTTGTCCTCTGATTCCCGTTCAGGTCGGGGGCCGAACCCGACCAGCCTGATTCCGGGACCGTACTTTTTGGTCAGGTAGTTATTGATATCTTTCTCAATCTCTTTAATATCGATATCCTTAGTCATAATTTCCCCCTTGCCGAGTATTTTGGGCTCCAGGTAACTATTCAGGTTGCTGAGCCTGTAGCCTGATAGGCTGTTAGGCTGATGAGCTGTAGTCTCAAAGTTTTCTTTGAGGTTGGGACGCATTGCCTCTTCCTGACAGCCTAAATGCCTGCCTACAGCTAGCCTCTCTGCCTCAGTAGTTACAACTCCACTGATATCATTATAGCATAACTCTATAAAAACACAAGATATTGTTATATTTCAATTAGTTGTTTGCTGTCATTGCCGCATCGCGGCGGAAGTTGATTCTTAGTACACTGCGCGGGAATTAGGCGGCCAGTTGTCTGGTAGTTTAAGAGCCTGCCTCCAGCAGGCCTCTAAAACTCAATGGATGTGGATTGGATATTACGATTGCCGGTTTAGAGTTGCCAACGGCATGTATAGCCGCTTGCCTTCTCGGTGAAGGCAATTATGGGATGAAAGAAATAGATGTCGATCCTGCCTCAGTGAGGCTCATCAACTTCATTGCCAGAGAGGACTGCAAGGCTGTTTATTTATAATCATAGAGAGGACACAAAGCGCACAGGGAAAAGCCATCCGATAAGCCCTGTGGTTTGCAGCATAAAAACAAAGATCAATATCCATTTCCAGTCATCCATGCAATCACCTATGACTTACTTCCAAAGCGTAAGTATGGTAACAATTACCCCTGTGTAGGCGATCAAAAGACCGGCAAACCATTTGACAAGGCTTGATTTTGCTTTTTCCACTTCCAGCCTGACCGATTCTATTTCTCTACGGGTTAATTCTATCTCTTTGGTCAGTTTAAGCTCTACTTCACGCAGGTCTCCTTTTGTTGTCAGTTCTTTATTTTTAGTATCAACCAGTTCCTCAATATCTTTCACAATGATTTGCGCTTCTTCTTTGCTGTAAGTCTTTGAGAAGATATTGAATAACTCCATTACCTGTGTACTGGTGCTCATCTTGCAGCCGCCTTTAGATTCTCAGTGTTTACTCTTAAATCCTCTTCCAGTTCAGCCTTTTTGAAGCGGTATGCATTACCCACTTTAAAGGCCCTGATTCGTCCTTCATGAATCATTTTAAGTAATGTTCCCTTGGTTATCCTAAAAATCTGGATAACTTCTTGAGTGGTCATATATTCTGTTTCCATTTCTTTCCTTTCTAAAATGTTATATTATTATCTCTTCTAAATCATATCGATTTCAACCGAAATCGTCAAGCAAAAAATCTGGTAGCCCATATATAATCACCCAAGATATAAATGTTGAGGGAAGAGAAGGTGAGGCAACTTTTACTCTATTACTATCATGAGGAAAAATGAACCGTAACCTTGGATGGCGCGACCTCTGATGACCCTGATGATGGCATCACATCCTATGGCAACGGTATCTGGCGGGGCGAAAAGCCCCGCCCTTCTCGCTCTTCGTGACATCTTTCCGACAGGCTCCTCGGCCAGGCAGGTTTATCAAATTCCCGATAGGCGGGGTTTTCTAACCCCGCCTATTAAAGGGTGGCAGGGGCTGGAGACCCTGTGCACCTGCCTCTTGATTTCTCCAGGGTAGGCCAGTTATCATAAGCCTCACCCTGGGCTCAGTCACTCCCCCACCCGGATAAATTCTCCCATGTCTTTGAAGGAAAAATTGACAAAGATACGGCTTCCATCAAAATCAAGGACCCGCATATCTCCATCCGGATTCATGTTTTCCACTACCAGGTTAAAATGATTTCCGTACAATTCCCGGCATTTTTCCACCGAGACTTCAGACAGGATGTACTTTTTCATCCCTTTAGCATGCAGCCTGGCGGTTATATTTTCATCCAGAAGGTTGTTGTAGGTAGTGATAATGAGGATTGGACCTGTACCGGTAAAAATGATAGCTGCCTTCATAGGGGTAATCACTCCTCTCCTTAAGTTAAGCCTGAAAAACAACTTAAACTCAGGGGTACTTATATACCCTTTCCATTTATAATTATAGCATATCCGGGGTAAGAAGGCGGGACCAAGATTTAGGGAAAAATTACCAATGGCTGCGCTATTCCAGGAGGAGGTCGTGCAGCTCCTCATCGGAGATGTTCGAGATGTCAAATCCAATCTCCTGGCGGAACCTGGCTGTATCAAAGGCTGGCTTCCCGGATTTTCCGGCTGGGGTTTTATCAGGCGGATAGAGCGGTGATCTGTCAGGCTGGCTGGTCTGGAGACTGTCGTCAGACGGACATTTCCGGGGGCTGTTGTCTGACTGGCTGGTCCGTAACCATTTTTCCAACTGGTTTCTGAGGGATGGGATTTCGGGGAGGGAAGTATCATCAGGAAGAGCGGCTATTTTTTCCAAAAAGACTTTTATGCTCTCCCCATCCTGGAAACAGGTATACTTCAGGAGGGTAATATGATACTCTTTCAGGTTTAAGAGCACCTTCCGGATGATGTCAGAGTAAGCGGGAGAGATAAAATAAATTGATGGAGGAAGGGCAATATCGATTACACCGGAATACAGTTTTTGGAGTATGGGCCGGTTTTCCCGATACCAGCACAGGCACTTGAACGGGCGAAGGAAATCGGTCTCCAGACTGGAGGTAGTAATGAAAAAGAGTATCCCTCGCTTGTTTCTGTCGGCGGCAATCAGGTCGATGCAGCCATACTCCTCGTTTCCGAGGGATGTATCGACAATAGTTGCTCCGCTTTGAATTTCATCAACCGCTTCGGTGATGATCTCAATGAGTGTCTGCGGATCGGAAATTTGCAGGGACCTGAGTAAACGGCTCATGGTATTCCCAGAAGATTTTCACTCAGCTCGGAGAGGGCCTGACTGGAAACCGAGGATGATCCCAAAAGAACCAGAGGGCTTCTCGATTTTATCGAGCTCCGGGCTTCCTGGTCAAAGGGGATTTCCGGCATGAGGATCTGCGGATCAATGGGGAGATACTTCGAAATTACCCTTTCCAGGTTATCGGCTGTCCGCCGCGACAGACCGGCTTTCTCATCCGGTCGGGAGACAGCGCCGATAAGGCATTTTGTGCGGAAAGAGAGGGATTTTTTGATCCAGGAATAGGTCCTCAGCAGGGAATCAGGCCGGGAATCGAGAAAGAAGATCGCCCGGTGAAAGTCCGTGAAGGGATCGGTCCGGGGCAAATCGTCAGGACCGTTTGGCAGGTTGATCAGGATAATGTCCGATTCTCCTACTCTCTGATCAGCGAAAATCCGCCTGATAATCTGCCGCGGGCCTGCCTGCTCTCCAGGTATGGCCAGAGTAACAATGGTAACTCGTGAAAACCCGAAGAGCTTGACACTTTCAATTGTGAGATCCGGGCGATAAATCTTCTCCTGGCGGGGGAAGTCATTGTTCAGATCAACCAGATTGCCCATGAGATACCGTACATTGGACTGCTCCAGGCAAAAATCGATTACTGACACACTCCGATTGCGCCGGGCGATTTCCAGCGATAGATTGCAGACGAGATATGATCCGGCTTCCGCTGACAGACAGCAGAAAACCGGAAGAAGCCAAAAGGATTTCGAAGGGGAACCTGAACCCTGGTCTGCTTCGGCAGCAGAAAAAAATGAGGGTAAAATATTCTCCATTCCTGCCTCTTTTTCAGCTTATTAAGATCATTATATGGGAAAAGTTCTATGAATAAACGTGAGATATAATAACATAACTATAATTTTTGGTCAAAGGTTATTTATACTGTTTACCGAATAGATACATTTTCCCGTTCAATCTCTTTGTTCTTTTTCGGTAATTGACAAATGAAGTGGGATCATTTACAATAAAAATGTGTCGATATATTAATGCCTTACCCAATATCCTGACTTTTATGTATCAGCCGCAAAGGAGAAGGAATAACAGTAAGTACATTCTGTGCGGAAGGGGAACCCGTAGATGCATCTTTTAGTTCTCGTATTAAATAAAGAGGAGCTTTTGGATGAAGTGCTGGAAGCCTTTGTCGAGGCCGGCATCACCGGTGCCACGATCGTTGACAGCGTGGGCATGGGCCGGACCCTGGCTTACCGGATTCCGCTTTTTGCCGGATTGCGAAAATCGATCAAGACATCCGACTACAATAAAATGATTTTTTCGGTAATTCATAATGACGAGATCCTGAAGGATGCAGTAAACATCCTTGATAAAATTATCGATTTTGACAAGCCCGGAACCGGCCTGTTATTTGTGGTTCCCATCACTTTAGTTAAGGGAATCCGCTTTGAGGAATTATCCTGGTAGAGTCTCGGAAGAGACAAGGCTGATAGAAAAGATGGGTGAATCGCAATTGTCCTTACTTGCTCAGGAGATTATTCGAAATAATCAGCAAAGGGAGGAGAAAACCCTTTCTCCTTATGCCTGTAAAAGCCACTCAGGAAGCCGACAGGAGCCGGAACGGGAAAAAATTGCCGATCACCTGAATATCAGGCCGATATTCTTTCACGACACCGACAAGATCATCCATTCGCTGGCATACTCACGGTACATTGATAAGGCCCAGGTTTTCTTTCTGTTTGAAAATGACCATATCACCCATCGGGTTCTTCACGTGCAGTTTGTTTCCAAAATCGCCCGGGTCATCGGACGATGCCTCAGGCTGAACGAGGATCTGATCGAAGCGATTGCTCTCGGTCATGATATCGGACATGCACCCTATGGCCATGATGGAGAAGCCTACCTCGATCAACTGTGCATCCGGCATGGGATCGGCCACTTTTTTCATAACCTTCAAAGTGTCCGGCTGCTGCGGGAGATCGAAAACCGGGGTCATGGCCTCAATATTTCTCTTCAGGTTCTTGACGGCATCATGTCCCATAACGGAGAGATGGAGAATCAGGTTCTGCTGCCGGATTACCGGAAAACCTGGACATCCTTCCTGGAAGATTATCAGCGGGGATACCATGAGGAGGCTTATGGCAGGAAATTTCGTCCCATGACCCTGGAAGGCATGGCAGTCCGTATTTCCGACATCATCGCCTACATCGGGCGGGATATCGAGGATGCCATTACCGTGAAGCTCATCAGAAGAGAAGACCTCCCGGCCCGGGTCGTCAAGGTTCTGGGCGACCGGAACGATACGATCATCAATGCCCTGGTTCTCGACCTGATTGAAAACAGCTTCGATAAGGATTATCTCTGCCTGAGCCCTCAGATATTTGAAGCCCTCAGGGAATTAAAGGAATTCAACTACCGGGCCATCTATCTCAATCCCCGGATAAAGGCCCAGAATACCAAGATTAAAAGAATGTTCGAGCTGCTGTTCGAGCGGTATCTCAATGACCTGAAGGAAGGGCAGAAAAACTCCCCGATCTACAGGTTTTTTCTCGATAACCTGGATCAGGTTTATTTCTGCAATACTTCTCCTGAGAGAATGGTGGTCGATTTTATCAGCGGTATGACCGATGATTTTTTTAATCGCCAGTTCCGGGAATCTTTCTTGCCCGCCTCCTTTGGCCTGGAAATAGGGTAAAAAAGCAGGAGTCAGGAGCCAGAAGGCAGAAGGCAGAATAAAGCCAGCAGGCAGAAGTCAGGAGAGAAGTTATCACGTATCAGTTTTCTGTTTTTTACTGATCACTGACCACTCTCTCCTGGTCTTCTCAATTTTCATCCTAACTATTACTTACGACCTCCAGAATGCAGTTTTCAGTACCAAACTGATTCGGTTCGAATTTCGTGCATTGAGGGTCATTCCGCCATTCACCATCCACGAGATAGCGATATTGGTATCTGCCCGGTTCCAGATCCAGTCTCGCTTTCCAATTACCATCCTTGTCTTTCTTCATGCTCTGGGTGTAGTCCCAATTATTGAAATCACCCACCAAAGAAACATTGTGGGCTTCCGGTGAGTGAAAGGTAAAATATACCCTCTTTCTTTTTGGACGGTTATCTGCGGTTTTTGTTGTTGATGACGACTTGTTCGTTGCCATTGGTCCTCCCTTGAAAGACAACAGGTTGAGAGTTTTTCAATGAATTCCGAAAAAATGTTTAGCAAATTTAACCAGTAAAGTCAAGAGAGAAAATGATTATCTTTGAATATTGAGCGCCCATCTCCTGACCATCTGTACCCTCCCAGCTTATGCGGGCACTTACGTAATTGACTATCTCATTGAACTTGGCTATTATTAATTATTTTAACCGCGACGATCCAACGCCCAAATTCACAAAATCGAGGGATTATTTCTCTACCAATCATGACCAGGCTGAAAAAAGTCATTGTTATCTCTGCGACCCTTATTCTCTTTATTATTATCGGTAGTCTCCCTCTGGGTATTCGGTTTGGTACAAATTGCCTGGAAAAAAAATTACTGTCTGCAATTAATGCCAGAATTTTAGAAAATCTTTCCGGACAGGTCAAATGGGAAAAGGTCAGGCTCGATCTCCTTCGGAACATGCTTGTTTTTGAAGGGGTATCGTTTTTCCCCAATAAACAGGCACAGCCAGTATCCTTATCGGTAAAAAAAATCCAGGCCCGCTACAGCTTCAAGAATATTTTCAACACCGGCAGGCTCCTGTTCTCACGGGTAAAAATTGAAGGCCTGCAGGGATCATGGATCGCACCGGATGCTTTCGATAAGAAGTATCCTTATGACAAGATTCCCCTGGAAGGTGAGCTTGTGCTGGGCACTCTCATGAAGGCAAATGCTTATGTGAGAAAGGTCCGGATAGTGGACAGCCATTTTCAGATGGATTTTCCGAAAGCAGGCAGGGAGGTAATTTTCCGGCAGATCGAGCTTTCCGCAGAGTTCCCCCCCAAGGGTCCGATCGCACTGCAGGTTCATGTTCCCGGCATAAGAATCACCGGGCAAAAGCGGGATGAATGCTTCACCCTGCCCCGAGCCAGTGTGCATCTTGGGAAAGATGCTCTGAGCCTCGATTCCTTCACCCTGGCTGCGGAGAAAGGAGAGGAAAACATCTCCCTGGAGGGTGAATTGTCGTACTCCGGTGGCCAAACTCCTGGTCTTGCCGTATTTTATCAGGGGCAGATCAACGGCAAGAGGATCCAGTCTTTATGGCCCAGTCTTCCCTTCAGCAGCTCTCCCCTCATTGTCAAGGGAAAGATCGAAGGACCTCTTGAAAGCCCCCTGCTCAAGGGAACGCTCCATGTGGCCAGGCTTACTCCTGAAATCCGGGGGAAGTCATCGGGCAGGACAGCGGGGCAGGCATTTCCTGCGATCGATAACCTGGAATCCCGCTACCTGATCGAGAAGGGGAAAATCACTCTGAGCCGGGTTTCCTTCTCCACTCTGTCAGGCACAGTTTCGGGGCAGGCTGAATTTTTTCTCCCCAAACGCACATTTTCTCTGGCCGCTTCTCTCGATGACCTGAAACTGGATCGCCTGGTGCCGACATCCCGTGGCCGCACATTTCCCCTTGATATCATCCGCCGCAAATTCCCTGATGTCAAAGGGAAGGTTTCCTTCCAGGGAGCACTGCTTCAGAGCTGCCGGTTGTCTGGATCAGGGGAATTCGACCTGCGGTTCAGTGACCGGAGGGCTCAGGGCAGCCCGCTTTTCTGGCAAACGAAATTTTCCCTTGCAGGGGAAAAAAGCCTCCATTTCACCAGCTCCAGCCTGAAGCTGGCTGGAAATGCTCTGGATTTTCATGGGGATTTTAATCTTTCGGCACGCGAAAACTTGAAAAATCTTCGTTTCGATCTTCACCTCAATAATGTCGCTTATCTGTCCACGCTCTGGCCGCTCATGGAAAATACGGGAGGGGAATTATCTTTTTCAGGAGATATGGCCGGTGCTTTTTCAGACCCCCGGATTTGCGGTTCACTGGTCTGGAAGGATGCGGTCTTTAAGAGATACTCCGCCCAGACGGTTGAGGGCATGATCACCTACGATAAAAAATCCGTCATTCTCTCTCACCTTAACCTGCTGCAAAATCAGACCCGTGTTTCCATCGATGGAAAAATTTCCACCCGGAACGGGCAGGGGACCCTGCACGCCGAAGCTGATCCGATCTACTATGACGATCTTGAAAAAATCCTGAGCCTGCATGCCCCGGTCCTGATCAAGGGAAGAATGGCCTGCACCTCGGATTTCCAGATTCTGCCCCACACCCCCAGGCTGTTTTTCGGACAGGGAGAGGTGACAACCGGAGAATGGTCCATTGCCGATAAACGGCATCCATTCCTCAAGCAGCAATTTGATACCGTAACCAGCAGGTTCGATGTGGATGCGCACACCTTTCACCTTGATCAGACGGTTGGCTGGAAGGGCCGGCAAAAGGTCATGGCCGAATTGATCATTCCCGTCCATCATAACGTCCCGGCTTCCTTTTTCCGGTTTACCTCGCAAGACTGGAACCTTTCCTGTCTGACTCCGATCCGGGAGCACAAGATACCCCTGGAAGGACGATCATCTTTCCAGGTCCAGGGGAGCGGAGCGATCGGCTCCGGGGACTGGAACTGGGAGCTCACGGTCCGCCAGCCCCAGTATGAAGGTTTCAGTCTGGACCAGATGATGGCCGCGATCCATATGCAGGGGAACGAGTATCAGGGAGAGGTGAGGGCAGGGGAGAATACCTTTTCGGTCCGGGGAAATCTGAACCAGGGAATTTCCTACCAGCTCGATGGCCGGATCCCTCAGTTGAAGGTCGAGCAGGACCTGGCTAACCTGTATGGCATGATTCAACGGAAAGCACTCTATCAGGACCCCAAAAACAATCATCTCCTGGCCGGGGGGGGGAAAATCTTTGTCGGGCTCTCCGGCAAGGTCAGGGCCTCCGGCTGCCTGCGCGATTTCGAGCAGAGTGAGGGAGAGTTTTTAGCCACGCAGGCAGCCATCCAGACGCCGCTGCATAACTTCACCGCCAGCCAGCCTTTTACTATCGCTTACCGGCAGGGACGGATTTTCATTTCTGACAGCTCCTTTGTCGGAGAAGGCGTTGAAGCCAGGATCCGTGGTGAAGCTGATCAGCATAAACAATTGAATATTTCCTTCTCCGGCGCTGTCCCCATGACCTATCTGGAGCAAAAGTGCAAATTGCTTTCCGGCTCTACCGGAAACCTGCAATTCGATTTTTCCCTGAAAGGCCGGATGGACGCACCCCGGCTTTCGGGCAGGCTGAAGGCCGTTGATTGCTCGTTCGATCTGCCCCTGCTCAACCGGCGGATCGAGGATATCCAGGGAGACCTGCTGATCGGCGAGCAGACGATAACCATTCCCGGTCTTACCGGCACGTGCCATGAAGGCCGGGTTTCTCTGGATGGAAAGCTTGACTGGCAGGGCCTTGCCATTACCTCGGTCGATCTCAATCTCAGGGGAGAGGATATTCTCCTGGCTTCTCCGTCGCGGTACAAATTCCTCCTGAAGGGAGATCTGCACTGGCAGGGCGGCAAAGAGTACTCCGACCTGAGTGGAGTGGTCGAGGTCCAGGAGGGAAGATATCACCGGGATGTCGGATTTTTGCAGGCCCTCCTGACCAAACGGCGAAGGATCGACATCGATGAGAAAAGCCTGAGCAGCTTCCAGACATCAGGCCTTGAATGGCTCAACAATATGTCGTACGATATCAGGGTCAGCATACCCCAGAACGTATGGGTAAAAAGCTCGTTCTTTACTGCGGAAATTGCCAGATCGGACTTCGCCGTCAAAGGAAATAATCCCAATCCCTATCCGGAAGGCCAGATCCGGACCATGAACGGGGCTATCCTCCTGGGAGGGAACAAGTTTCAGATCGTTTCCGGGCTTCTGGAACTGACCGACCCGCAGCAGCACAGTCCCACGCTGGACATTCTGGCCGTGGCAGACATCGATGCCTACCAGATTTCAGCCAACATTTTCGGCCCGATCGACGATCCCCAGATCCGCCTGTCCTCTTCGCCCTACCTTTCCCAGACGGATATCCTGAACATGATTGCCCTGGGCATCAGCTCCGACGGCGGTGGGGGAGGGGAGTCAGGCGAGCAGGTAACCGTGGGGGGGACCCCGGTGCTTTCCGATATCTTCGGAAATCGGGTGACCAGCTTTTCCGGTATTGACCTTTTCCGGGCCAAACTCCTGAACCGCGATCTTTTCCGGCTGGACCTCTTCAAGTTTAAGGTAGGAGAGGAAAGCGGGGAGGTTGAAAAGATTACCGTGGGACGGGATATCACCAAGCGGCTGCAATTGAAATACTCCATCCCGGCCAATGTGGAAGAGCGGGAAATTGCCGAGGCCGGTTATAAACTGTCCGATTATGTCAAGCTGATCGGCTCCCAGGATGATCTGGGCACCTATTCACTTGATCTGAACCTGAGCTTCGAATTTTAGGATGAATAATTTGAACCACGAAACACACGAAAAGCACAAAAAAATACTTTCGTGTATTTCGTGTGTTTCGTGGTTAATATTCTTTTTTCAGCCCAGAAAGAAGCCAGGATTTGAAATGTCAAAAGTCTGGTGTAGCTTTTTAGCCGTCGTTATTCTTACATCTCTCCTGCTGATCCTGCCCTCAGCTTCCTGGTCAGCGGAAGATGAAGCCGTATTTTCCAACCGGGCGGTAACCGACCTTCGAATCGAGGTCAATGATCCGGCTATCAAGCCTCAAATCCAATATCTTCTTGACGTGCAGGTCGGCGACATGTTCAGCCAGAAAAAAATCGATCAGGGTATCAGCCGGATCAGGATGCTGAACATATTTTCTTCTGTCCAGGTAGAAAAAGAAGCGGATACTTCCGGCGTCAGGCTGAAGGTAATCGTTCAGAAACAGCCCATCATCGAAGACATCAATATTTCCGGTAACTATCCCCTGTTCAAGAACGAAGTCAATAAAGTCATCAGCGCCCGGATAGGCGACTGCTTCAATCCTGCAAACCTTCAGCAGAGTGCCCGTGATATTGAACAGCTCTACCGCTCTGAAGGGTATTATCAGGCCAGGGTATCGATCCGGTCGAAGGAATCCAGCTTACGGCAGAAGGTCAAAGTCACCTTCCGGATCGAGAAGGGATGGCGAACCAAAGTCCAGGAAGTGGAATTTGAGGAAAATGGAAAGCCAATCAAAGATGTCTTTGCCTTTCAGAGCATTCTGGGCATGTATGCGGGAAATATCCTGCGGGAGGTCAAACTCAAAAAGAATATCCGGCAGATGGAGAGTATTCTGGTTAACCAGGGATTCCTGAAAGCGAAGGTCAGCTATCGGGTGGTTCCCCGCTCGGCGGAAAATGCACTTTTAAAGATCATCATCGACCGCGGCAGGAAGGTTCAGGTAAGCTTTCAGGGAAATCACGCCATAAAGGATGCACAGCTTCGCAGTAAAATCACGCTCTATGAAAACCGCTCCTTTGCCGAATTCGATCTTCAGGAAAGTATCGAGGATATCAAAGGGCTCTATCTGGAGAAGGGTTTTTTATTTATCGATGCTTCGTATGAAAAAAAGATTGCCGATAATGGGGAAGTCCGGATTACTTTCCATATTCAGGAGGGAGAGAGGGTCTTTCTGGACCGGATTACCTTCAGCGGCAACCAGGGCATTTCCAGCAAGAAACTGCGCGGGCAGATGCTGATCCTCCAGAAGATAACCCCGTTTCAGCGAAACGCTTTTAACCGGCTGGTCTATGAGGAGGACCTGAAAGCCATAAAGGCCCTGTATGCCTTTGAGGGGTATCCCTGGGCTGAGGTCAGTGACGGGGAAACTACCTTGAGCCCTGACCGAAGGCGTATTTCCAAAACGGTTTCCATCCGGGAGGGTCCCCGGGTGGTGGTGGAGCGGGTTTCTTTTCAGGGAAATCGCCTCTTTCAGGATTCGGTGCTGGAAGCAAACCTGACCTTGCGGCCGGGAACCTTTTTTACAGAAAAAAAGTGGCAGGAAGATAGGAAAAGACTGGCTATTTTCTATACCAACAACGGCTATGTTTTTGTCAAAATAACCCCCAGGGTCGATTTCCATAAGGAGAAGGGTTCAGTGGAAATCACCTATACGATCGACGAGGGGTCGGAGGCGTTTTTCGGCAAATCCATTATCCGGGGGAATGTCAGGACACGGTATCCCGTCATTCGGGAATCCCTCGATTTTTCGGAAGGAGAAGCCTTCAGCTATCAGAAGGTTGTCGAAAGCAATAAAAATCTCAGTGATCTTGGCATCTTCCGGGCTGTCAGGGTAAAGCCGATCGGTCTTGAAAAACAGGAGCGGAAAACTGACATTCTGGTGGAAGTGGAAGAGATGAATACCGGCCGGGCCAACCTCGGAGTTGGCTTCAATTCGAGCCAGGGATACCGGGGGTACCTGGAGCTTCGGGAAGACAACGTGGCCGGAACCTCGCTGGGTACCACCCTGAGACTCGAATATTCGGGCATCGGCAAGCAGTACAATCTTTCTGACGGCGTCCAGTATGCCCGGAAAGTTACCCTGGGTCTCCATGATCCCCTGCTGCTGCCCAGGCAGAAAGTGGATGGCAATCTCGACCTGTTCGATAATTACGATGAGAAAACCGGCTATGACCTTCGCCAGAACGGTCTGAAAATCCGTCTGGGAAGATCGCTTAACAAAACCACAAAAATTTCCCTCACCTACCGCCTTGAGAGTGCCAGGCTGCATAACGTGGATGCTGCCCTGGATGATACCGATATCCCTGAGTCTGACCGGGAGCTGACCATCAGCAGCCTCAAGCCGGCACTCTCGTTCGATACCCGTGACAGTTTCTTTGATCCCCGGCGGGGAATCTATGCTCAGGTCGGATTTGAATTTGCCGGAGGATTTCTATCGGGAGAAAGCAATTTCTCGAAGCTGACAATCTCGACTGCCGAATTTTTCTCTCTCTCCCGCAGGCTGGTACTTGCTCTTGAAACAAGCGGCGGTAACGCCTGGGTACCCCTTCACGATAAACTTCCCATTCAAGAGCGGTTTTATGCCGGAGGACTGAACAGTGTCCGGGGATACCTCGAGGATTCCCTTGGTCCGCGGACTGAGGATGAGGATGTTCCTACCGGCGGGCGGGTATCTCTGGTCAATACCCTGGAGCTGAGATATGACCTCTACCGGCAACTGGACAGCCTCATTTTCTGTGATGCCGGTAATGTCTGGGACAGCCCGAAAGAACTGGACCTGGCTACGATGCGGGCCAGTGCAGGCCTTGGGCTTCGGCTGGTTACCCCGGTCGGTCCGATCCGGCTGGACCACGCCTGGATTCTGGATCGGAGGGAGGGAGAGCCAATCGGCAAATTTTATATCAGCGTCGGACATTTGTTTTAGGAGCAGGAGCCAGGAGACAGAAGTGAGGAGTCAGGAGGTAATGGTAACTGTCAAATGGGCAAGGTCTTCTCTTTTGGCTGGACGTTTCGAGATTTCCCACCAGGTTGAGAACGATTTACTTTCCCACCAGAGGCCGGAAATAAAGGGGCTTTTAAGGATAAGAAAACCTGACAGGATAATGATGTGTCATAGTGAAATTTCGTTTGATTACCATAATATTTTTAGGTATACTAAGGATACTGATAGATATTGACGATATTATCTTAAGGAGAAGATATGGAAAATAAAGAATTTATGACCACAAAGCAGGTAGCGGAATTTCTAACCCTGAGCATCCCATACATCAAGAAGCTGCTCAGGTTAAAAGCTATCCCGGCTTACAAAATTGGTAAGCGGTGGGTATTTGAGAAGAACGAAATTTTAAACTGGGTTGAATCTCAAAAACAAAAGGTAGCCACACGATGAGCATCGAGGTAATGGAATTATTCGATATCTTTTCAGGAACCTTCGGCAAGGAAAAGGCTCAGTTAGTAGTGAAGGATATTGAAGCGCTGATAAGTGACCATAAACGGGAATTGGCAGCGAAAGATGATGTCCGGGAAGTTAGAGATGATGTCCGGGAAGTTAGAGATGATGTCCGGGAAGTTAGAAGTGATATCCAGAAAGTTGATACTAGACTATCTGAAACCGAGCTTAAACTGACCAAAGAAATAGAATCGGTCAAACTGGAAATAGAGAAAGTCAGATCGGAGATAGAGCAGGCAAAAACCAGCACAGTTAAATGGGTTGTCGGTTGGGTTGCCGGTCTTTTGATTGCCTATACAGGAGCAATTTTCACCTTGCTTATGTTATTTAAGAAATAGTCGATCCCGGAAGCTGTTAGCGGCAGCATTCCAGAACCTAGCTGTCATTGGTCCGAACCTATGGGACCATACCCTCATCCCCTGTCAGGGTAAAAAAGACCTCTGTACGTATAAGCAGCAACAAAGTTTTATAATCATAACAGCACGCGGTCAATCACCCCGCCGCCCAGGACCTTATCTCCCTGGTAGAAAACCACAGACTGCCCTCTGGCGATTGATTTTTCCGGCTCCTGGAAGCGGACCAATACCGCATCATCGTCCTGATTTTCCAGGGGTACGATGATTACCGGACGGGGCCTGTGCCGGTAGCGGATCTGTGCCCAGGCTGCCAGGGGGTCTCCGGGTGCATCGGTCAGCATCCAGTTCATCCGGGTAGCTATCAGCTCATGGCGGTACGTCTCGGTTTCAGCGCCGACGATAACGGCATTTCGTTCCGGGTCGATGGAAAGGACATATAACGGTGATGGGTTATAGAGGCCAAGCCCCCGGCGCTGGCCGATCGTGTAGGAGTAAATCCCCTTATGGCTGCCGAGCACTTCTCCCTGCCGGTTCAGAATCGGCCCGCTGCCCCTGTCCTGATACTCTTTCCGGCTCCTTAAAAATCCGGTATAATCACCCTGCGGGAGGAAGCAGATTTCCTGGCTTTCCGGCTTATCATGCACCGGCAGATCAAACTCTCTGGCCATGATTCGGATATCTTCCTTAGTATATGAACCCAGGGGAAACAGAATATGCCGAAGCTGTGCCTGCGTCAGGGTATAGAGGAAATAGGACTGGTCCTTGCGCTCATCCCTGGCCCGCTGCAAATAGAATCTTTTTGATTCCGGGTCTTGAGCCAGGGATACATAATGGCCGGTGGCCAGAAAATCAAACCCCATCGCGCGGGCTGTGTCAAGGAGAGCGCCGAATTTTATCCCCCGATTGCAGGGAATGCAGGGGTTTGGCGTCCTGCCAGCCAGATATTCCCGGCAGAAATACTCGACTACCTCCTTCTGGAATTCCTGCCGGACATCGATAGCATAAAAAGGAATGTCCAGCTTCCGGCAGACTCTTTGAGCATCCTCGGCTCCCTGGTGAGTTTCCCGGCTGGTGAGAGCAGGTCGAGATTCACCGCTGCCGGAAGAAGAAAATTTCGGCAGCATGAGGTGAGCTCCTGCTACCTCATGGCCCTGCCTGACCAGCAGGCAGGCGGCTGTCGAGGAATCCACCCCGCCGCTCATGGCTACCAGCACCCGTGAATTTTTCACCGGATTAATTCCGGCTCCTGCGTACATCATACACCTCGCTGCAAAATAATGATTGATTAACTCCGCCTTATATTTACCTTTCCCCAGAATCCTGCCCGGTCATCCTTGATAATGACTGCACCTTCCACTCCCTCGATCATTTGAGCAGCGGCCAGGGCCTGATCGATGTCTTCCGTGGTCTTGACCATGTTGCCGATCGCGGTGGCAGCGGCATCGGCCAGGGCGGCAGATGGGGAAATGATCACTACGGCGTCCGCCTGGCCAAAGCTCAGGGAGTGCCCGACGGTCCCGGAAGAGGTGCATATGCCCAGGGGGGACCATTCAGGCTCGATTTCCAGGGAAATTTTATTACTGAAGGGAGATTTCCCGGCAAATATTCTCACCCGGCGTTGTATGGAGCTGCACAGAAATATATCTCCGCCATTCTCAACAATGACCTGCTGACAATGATTAAGGAGTTCCCGGCCGACATGTTCCGCTACGGCACCGGCTACTGCCGCCATCGGCCCGACTCCGGCCTTCCGGCTGGCCAGGATCATGGAGGAGACAATCCCTGTGGCATTGCTGTCATCGGGCAGAGGCTCCAGGCTGGTCAGAAAGACAGGGTTTTGGCCGATGTACTGCTCCAGCACAGCCCGGCAGCTCAGCGTCGCTTTTCGCGCCTGCTCCTGCAAATTTTTCTCTGCCAGAATAAACAAATCCGTCTCCCTGACGACAACCGGGAAAGAAGTCAGGTCGTCAGACTGGCACCCGTGGCGGTATATTCTTGGTTCATACATATCAATGCATTATACCAGCTATGACCGTAAAAGGGTACACAAAAATTATGATGGGATATGATGGAATGCCTGAAATCCGGCAGTCTCGAAAATGCTTGCTATATTCTTATAACATGGTATTATGAGAGCCTTGAATTATCACCGAGGTTATCAGTGGGATTATCACTGAACAGGTACAGGGACAAAACCCGGGAACATATGACGGGGCAAAATCAGAGGTCAAAAGGTCATAACCCATGAAAAATGAATCGCAATCCTTATCTATTGGCATTTTCGCAGATCTTATCGGTTTACAGGATCTTCCCAGCCGCGGGCAGTTGCTGGGACGCCTGCGGATGCTGATGGACAAGATCAACACCACATTTCGCGACACCATCAAAGTTGATTTCATGATCATCACCGATACGGAATTCAAGGCCGCAGTTGACCGGAGTTTCCCCATGCAGGACTTTCTGGCTCTCTACGAAGAGGAATTCGGAAAAGATGTGGGAACCCACATCGGGATCGGGCTCGGAGCACTGGGGTCTCCCCAGGAAAAGGAGCCCGGCGGATGCTTCTATGCTGCCAGGGGGGCCATGACTCAGGCCAGAAAGACTGGACAGTATATAGTTTTTCAGGGATTCGAAGTGAATGAGGCCATTAATGCCCTGTTCTACTTTATCCATGAGATGAATGAGGCGATGACCGAGCGCCAGCGTAAAATCATTGATGTTTATCGCAAGAGCGGTGATATCGTCTCCGTAGCCAGTGAATTGTACCTTCCCAAACAGGCTGTGTTCGATTCGATCAAAGCCGCCAAGTACGATGTCTATAGCGCTGCCTGGCGCGGATTGCAGGAGCTTTTAAAGCTTGATATCCAGCTTCCCGCACCAGCAGGCGATCGACAGCGGCAGCAACAGCCTTATCAGCAACAGCAGCAATCTGCATACCGTGGCAAGGGTTATCAACGGGAATCAGCCCGCGGTCGCCGTGACCGTGAAGCTGGCCGCGGTCGCCGTGACCATGAAGGCGACCGTGAAGCCGCTGGCCGCACGTATCGGGGCCGTGAAGGCGATCGTACCTCTCGTGACCACGAAGCGGGCCGGGGCCATGAACAGGGCCGCAGCCATAAGTCAGCCTCCGGCTATCGATCGGCCCGTGGTGAAAGTCATCGACCGGGAAGGCCGGGGCCCAAAAGCCCGCGATCGAACAAACCCCGGCCAAACAAACCGGGCGGACAGAAAAAGGCCAGGCATCCACGAAACCCTCAATAATATAAAGCCAGAGGGCATTCAAACTTGTTATGCCTGTTTCTATTTTACTGCTTGATGTACTTCATTCGTATGGACATGAGGGTGTCCATCTTTCCACCTGGTAGCTTCCATGCCATCAAGTGTTCTCCACAAGCGTGAGGATTCAGCTTGCGCCTGCTTTGATCGTCCCCCCTTCAATCCATCCGAGAACCAGGTCTTTATCAGCCGATTTAGTTAATAAAAGGAGCTTTGCACCTACGTCATGATCATGCCCCGGCCCTGGGTTATCGCAGTGAGTTTACTTGTGCTCTTCCTCTCCATCAAATCCGGCACCTGGACAGCAGTATCCAGCTCCATCGACCGGGCAGCGGCATCCGTCCGAATGGCATACAATCCCGGCGACAGCACGCCATCATTCTCCCCTGGCGACCGCATAGCCCCATCCATCCTCGCACCATCCCCCTCAACAACCGCCCCCACCCCCCCCTCCGCCCGCGCACCATCCAGCCGCAGGCGTGAAGTCCCTGTCCATCAGAAAGCTGGCTTTCGCCTCAACGAGAGCCATACGAAAGTCGGCTGTACTGCCTGTCATCCCAAACGGCAGCGCACGGGGGGGAAGGAAAACGCGGGGAAGAAGAAGGAGAATTGCGGATTCTGCCACGGTTTTCAGCATGATCTCCCGGCAGGATTGACCTGCACGATGTGTCACTCCCTGGAGTCTTTTTCCCGGATTAATGATTATCGGCATCTTCTCAATGACTTCTGGCGGGTCGGGGTGCATAGGACGCTCTCCTGCCGTGAGTGTCATCCTGACCTGCGATTCAAGGGGACACCGCGAGAGTGCGTTTATTGCCACGTGGAGAGAAGGCAGGATGCTCCTCCTCCTCACGGGCTGAAGCTGGGCAATGATTGCCAGCAGTGCCATTCTCCGTATGGCTGGCAGCCGGTAAAGTTCCAGCACCCAGGATTTATCCTGGGGCCGGCCCATCGAAGCCTGAACTGTCTGGATTGCCATCCGGGCTATGAGTTTACCAATGTCCAGCCCTATTGCTATAGCTGCCATAAACGGGAGTTTCACGGCCTGGCCGGGTTTGATCATGCCGCAGCCGGGCTGCCCTACGATTGCCGCAAGTGCCATAGTCTGTACGCTTTCACCGCCCCGGTCTCCTACCGCGACCACCAGTCCGGGCTCATCACCCAGGGAAGACACAAGAGCGCAGCCTGTCTGGATTGCCATCGGCAGCGGGTCTTTTACGGGCTCAGCGGAGAGTGCCGGAACTGTCATCAAAAGGACTATAACGCTGCAAAAAACCCGAACCATGCATCCAGCGGCTTTCCCCTTGACTGTACGCTATGTCACGAGTCCACCGATTTTTCCTGGGAAAGCGGCTGGAAAGACCACCTGTGGTGGCCGCTCCAGGGTATGCACGCACTCCAGAGCTGCATCGATTGCCACCGGGACGGTGTTTATGCAGGAAAGAGCCCGCTCTGTGTGAGCTGCCATCAATCCGACTATGCGGGAGCAAAAGAGCCGGACCACCAGGCAATCGGATTGCCGACCAGTTGTGATCAGTGTCACCGGGACAGTCATACCTCCTGGAATCAGGCCACCTTCAATCATCCCTTGCCCCTGACCGCTCAGCATGCCGGTATCGGCTGCACGGAATGTCACAAGGAGCCGGGCAATTTCGCCGCTTTTGTCTGCACGGATTGCCATCTGCGTCAGAACACAAGTCCCCTTCACCGGGGGGTGAGCGGATATAGCTATGACAGTCAATCCTGCTATTATTGCCACCCTCAAGGGCAGAGCTGAAAAAGGGAAGGGGTGATATGGGGAAGAGAATAATTACCCTGTCCGGCTTCCTGATCCTCATAACCCTTGCGGGAGCTTTGCGGACACTGTGCCTGGCTGCTGAAGTTGAAGCGCAAGCGCCAGCCCAAGCCCATTCTCAAGCTCAAACTCACGGAGAGAAGATTAAATTTCGCGGCCAGATGCGGGCGGATTTTTCCCAATATTCGTATGAAGGGGCAGGGGATGGCAGGTGGCAGGCGGGTACGCGGTTCATGCTGAAGTCGGTTCGGCTTCCGGTCGAAGGGCTGGGGATGGAGACAGACTTTCGGTATCGGTATTACAACAGCGAGTGGAAGCGCAGCCTGAAGGCCCTGTATGAAATGGCGGTTTTTCACCGTCCGTCCGCTGAGGGCATCTATTGGAAAGGAGGGCGGTTCAACCTCTATGATCTTTCCGGCATCGGTGAGCTGGATGGTGTGGCCGCAGGGTGGAGCTTTTCCCGGAATTTTCTTGGCGGCCTGTACCGGGGATCGGAGCCGGACCTGACTGAAATCAAGACAGACACTGATTACCGGAAGACCGGCTTATTCCTCAATTACCACCAGCCGGGCGGGTTTCAGGCCATTGGTTCCTGGAATCAGATCACCTATGCCGGGCTGCGTGAGCGGACGTTTCTCTATGACCAGCTCTTTGTGCCGCTCTGGAAAAGGATCTACTGCTACCAGCATGCGGAGTACGAGCTTGGACCGCAGACAGAAGACCAGTTGAGCCGGTTTTTTTTCAACGGCCGCTTTGATCTGAACCGATCCATCTCCATGACCGGCTCGTATTACCAGGGGAAAGGGTATGATTATCACCGGATGCTCCTTGAGAAAACCAAGGCCGGGCTAACACCCGCCACCGAAGATCTTGAGCCGTATTACTGGTATCAGGACCTTGGCTTTCGGCTCAGCGGAAAACCAACGCAGGGACAGCGGATCAGCGGCCATATCTCAGTGGCCCAAAGGGAGAGGGGAGGGGACATTTTACCGCGCTGCGGGGTCAGCTATTTTATCGATGGGCTGCCGGGAGGGCTGCTCGGAGAAAGGGTAGGGGGGGGAGTGAACTTCAGCCGGTGCATTGAGGCTCAAACCATCGGAAGCCGCCGGGGAGCGCAAACCCGCAGGGACATGCTCTCCCTTGAAATGAATAGTGAGCTGAAGGACTGGCTCACCGTAAGCCTTGGCTATACCAATTATACCTTTCAACTGGTGGAGGAAGGGACCGAGATTATTTCTCCTCCTGATTCCAGCGAATATGAGCTTGGCTTTTCTGCCCGGGTCAGCCGGAAATTCCTGATATACGGCTCTACCCGCTATAGGGTGGATAACTATAATTCCTGGCAGAATTACCTGTCACTGATATACCGGCTGTAGCATCCATCACCCCGACCCTCCATAACAACTCGAAGGGGAGGGCGGGTTTTTAGCAAAAACAGGACCCGCCCGCCCCCTGCCCGGCAGATTATTCAGGAAGCACTAAAAACTATAGGTTTTTCAAATAGATAACATAAATCAGCCTGTCTCCGCCTTCTACCTGAGTGGCGGCAATCCGCAAACTGTAGTTGTATGGCCAGAGAGTTGAAAAACGGGAACGCTCCGGCTTTTCCGGCTCCTCCGGCATCCGGAAATAGAGGAGTCCGTGCTTTGTTTCTCCAGGATTAATAACCATACTCTTCAGCTCCACTGCATTCAGGTACTCATCGATATATTTCTCAGGCCATGCCTCCGAGGCCAGGAGGGGATAGATAATCTGGTCAGCCTTGAGTAAGAGCACCTCGCTGCTTTGGATCTGATATGTCTTGCTGCTTCTGTTTGAAATAATTACCTCAAGGACTAAAATGTTCCTTTCCGTAAAGTCTAATCCAAAGGCTTGACAGGATTTATCCTTATCGAAATAATCATCCACCGCGATAATGAGCCCCTTTTTATTTTGTCCCTGGGGGTAGAGGTCAGCTCCACGGGAAGGAAGAGGTGGAATTCTGAACTGCCGGTGTGCACATCCGGCAGCAGTGAAAATCCCAATCAGGAAAAACATTTTCAGGAATAAGTATATTTTTTTCATGACTAATTACCTCAATATATAAAGTTGCGCTTTATACCTCATTTCTATTTTGGCATATTAACTTTGGTAAAACAACATGTTTCCATTTCAGGCCGATTTTTTAAGATTAAAAAACACGGTTTATCCTTCGGATTTATCGGCCTTATAAAGGTTTCATTTCAACTGCTTCTTTAAAGTTTACATAATATCCCTTATCAGACGTTAAAGCAGGAGGAATCCAGGGAGATCATAAGGGAGATCATAACGGGATGAAAAGCTTTTCCGTCTGATTTTATTGGCACGGATCATTAACTACCGGTCACTGAAAAAAGGAGGAGATGTGTATGTCGGGAAAAATAGGAAAAGTATGCTTTGTTTTTTCTTTTGTCGCATTTTTTCTCTGTCTGGTATGTTCTCCCATCACTCATGCAGTTCCGCTAACCGCTACCACTGCCACAGCCTTCACCACCATCAGTCCTGGTGATACCTGGGTGGCTTTGCCACCCTATAATACCCTGTGGCCGTTGTGGTCGCCCCCGCTGTCACCAGTCAGCTCACTTACCGGACTTCCCACACCGATAGTCACCAGCCTTACGCCGGCTACGGTTTTACCGGTTCAGCCCGGATTAACATGGGACCCGGCACTGGGATATCCCTGGTTGCTCTATAATACTCCGTCAGGAATGGCCTATTATGATCCTCTGGCCGGAGTTAATCTCTGGCCCCCGAAAATTTTAGTCAACACTATTACCGGAATTCCCATAACTCTCACCTTACCAATTGGTTATGCTACCTTACCGCCAACTTCCTCGCTCTGGCTCTTTTCCACCGTGCCTGCCGCCAACCAGAGCTATATTGCATCCTATTACCAGTTTGTTCCAGCGGGCACGGTTGCAGCCCCACCTGCTTTGACCTCATTGCTCACTGCACTCCAATTATTACTATGATTTATTTTGACAATACTGAAAAAAATCAGGGTCATTGCCGACCCTGATTTTTTTTATTTCCTAACCGCTGAGAATGTCGTATAGTCATAGCACTTATGTCGCTTTTTTTACCATAATTGCATGATCATATTGCTATTATCGCCAGGATTTGTTATCATATCGAAATAACGGTAATGAAATCCTTTCATATTCACAGGGTTCAATAAGACATCGATGAGAAGTAGTGCTCCCGGCATCATTTACAGCAGGATAAGATTATTCCTTATCTTGCATTTTCTCCTCGCCCTCCCCTGCTCCCTGGTGTCGATCAGCCATCCTGATGCCGGGGAATGGCGTGTTCCCGAATTCAACCTGCAAGGAACAGCCCCCAATACCCCCGCCGTCCAGGTTGGAGAGCTGAAAAAATCCATTGATTCAACTGCCAATCAATTAGTCCGGAACATGACAGCATCCTCTTCCCTGCCTGCTGACCGCTGGATCACTCTTCTTCTGCGCAATTCGTCCTCTTCCGACTTTATTCTGACTGATATTGTCACCAAACTTGGCCGGAAATTGACTCACTATAACTTCTGTCTTGAAGATTCCGGCATTTTTCACCGGAATACCGTTAAAAAGTTTGCCATCTCGGATATCCCGAACGGGAGGAATGAGCTTTTCATCACTTTTTTGCTGCAGGAGCTGTCAGATAGCGGCAGCCAGGATGGAAAGATCACGGCGAAGAGAAAGGGGCCGGGGGGAACAGCTCCCCTGAAAGGCTGCTCTCTGCTTTCCGACTCCCGCTGCCTGCATAAAAAACCGCTCGTCGATACGAGAGTGGTCAAAAAATGCTCCTTCCGTTTTTCCTGGCCAGGAGAGCAGGCCCTCTCGAAAGTCATTATTTTCGATGACAGCAATGCTCCTCAGATTCAGGACATGCCGACGCAAAGCCTGGAGGTAGCCAGAGGGCTTTTTCTCAATCAGGATTACCTCGCCTGCCTGTGGAATCTGAGCAACTTTTTCAAAGAGTCTGCCAGCCTGCCGAAAAATCCTGCGGGCCGGACTTTGGATGATCGTGCAGGTCAAACCTCGACTGTCGATTTTCAAGCCCTCATGGCCGAGGCTTCCTTCCTCAGGGCAGAATGCTTTCTCCACCTTGAAATGTATGCTGAGGCAATTTCCGCCTATCAGGAAGTGCGGAAAAAGTTTCCCCGGAGCGATTATTACCACCTGTCTCTGCTCCACCTTGAAATGGCTCATTATCTGGCAGGCCACTACAGCCAGGCCGTCATTGATTTCGAGCAGTTTGACTCCCTGGCAGGAGACAGGATTCTTGATCCTGCCCGCTATATTGCCGCTAGATCCCTGTATCAGGAAAAAAAGTTTACTCAAGGGGCCAATCTTCTCCGCCGTATTTCTCCCGCTTCACCCTGCTTCCTGCCAGCACGGTATTTACAGGCGCTTTGCCATCTGGCGGTCCGGGAAAACGATGCTGTGGTGGAGGATCTGGAAGCCATCATTCATCTCCCCTCCCCTGCCGCCATTCCCGCATCCGGTATGGAGGAACTGCAGATCATTCTGGGATCTGAAAGTCTGAATGCCGGGCACCTGGTCCAATCAGCGCATCTTCTTCTTGGCAGGCTGTGGTACCAGGAGAAGGAATATGAGAAATCCCTGAAGGAGTTTGATGCAATTTCGGCCAAGAGCCCTCAGTACCTGTCGGCCCTTATCGGAAAAGGACTGATTTTTCTTCAACTGCGACAGGAAGAGAAGGTGAGGAAAATTCTCGATGAATTGACTCCCCAGGGTCTTGAAAGCAGATTCCTCTCGGATGCCCGCTTCAGTCTGGCTGACAACCGGCAAAAGACGGGCAGGTACCGGGAAGCTTATGCCCTGTATCAGGAGTCGATACACCAGTGCCGGGAAGGTCTTGCAGCCATCGGGAACCTTCAAAAGGATCAGCAGTATCTGGACAACCTGCTGCGCTTTGTCCTCGATGCCCGAAAGCCCCGATCATCTTCGCCGACTCCATCCCTGACGGCCATGGTTCCGCCGACTTCCTGGATCTATCAGGAAGTTGCCGACATACTCTCTTCACAAGGCAGCCTGTCCTGCTGGCATGATCTTGAGAGGATGGAGAAAGTCCTTCAATCCATGAGAAGTCTGCTCCTTGCGCCGGAACCCGGTTATCCGGAGAAGATCAAGGGCTTATCCCGGCTCATGGCCCGGCCCGAAGAGATAACCGAAGAGATGAAAGGGGCGCACGGGGAGGATCCCTCATCCCCGGCTGATCCCAATCAGCCGGAGCTTGAAAAAATCAGGCAGGCGGCTTTTCGGGAAATTGTCAATCGGGAAAACCGATTCGGGCTGGTCAGGGAGGCTGTCATCACCCGGTTGAAAAGCGATATTCAGGAAGCCCTGGGCATGATCAGCCATCGGCTCTCTGAAATTCATGACCGGGCATGCCTTGAAATCGAACATGCAGCCCTTCAGGAAAAATTATCAACCCCAGATGAAAAATCCCTGGCTGCCCTGAAAAAAGTCATGACTACCCATGAGTCTTTTATCAACCGGTATCCGCAAAGCCCGTATCTTGAAAAGATCCTTTTTCAACTGGCCGAGTACTCGTATCTCCATGCTTCTCTTGATTACCAGCGGATGCTCAGGGCTGTGGAAGGAAGCAAAAATCCGGCTGATTTTCTTCTGGAAACCAGACCGAACTTCGATCAGGCCATTAAGCTTTACGAGAGGATACTTTCTCAGTTTCCCCACGGTCGCTATACGGAAAAAACCCTGTATGCCCTGGCCTATACCTACCAGGAGCAGGGGGCGATCATTCTGGCCAGGAGTGTTTTCCAGCGCCTGATCCAGGATTTTCCCGATACCTCCCTGGCAACCGAAGTCCAGGTCCGTCTGGGAGAAATCTTCTTTGACGAGAACAAGTTCGCTCAGGCTGCCGAGTATTACGACCGTGCGGTAAAGTCGGGAAGACTCCCCGGACAGTATCGGAACAATGTTCTTTACAAGCTCGCCTGGTCCTTCTACAAACAGAGTCAGGACCACAAGGCCCTGGAATTATTCATCTTGCTGGCAGACGAATATGCACGGAGCAATAATAATCTTCTGCTGAAGGAAATGATCTACCAATTGGCTAAAATGGGCAGTGAGTATGATTCCCTGGAAAAAGTCACAAAGCTTTTATCGCCTGTCGAGGAGAAGAGCTACCACTTTCAGGTTGTGAAGACCATGGCCGACATTTTATTCAATGAGGAAAGATTCAGGGAGGCTATCGAGGCCTACCGCCGGGTAATAGACCGCTACCCCCTTAATGCCGAAGCTCCGGTCTTTCAGGCCAGAATCGAACAGTGCTGCCTCAAGCTGGCCGATCCCAAAGCAGCCAATGCAGCCAGGGAGCACCTGGTGCTCAACTACGGAGAAAACACTCCCTGGTGGGACAATAACCGGGATGAAGCCATCAGGAAACAGGTGTCGTTGCTCATCGATGAGTCCATCCGCAATTCCACCCTGTATCTGATGGAATCGACGGACGAAAAGGATTATCAGGAACTGATCAGATTCTACCGGCAGAATCTGAATCGCTTTCCCAGTGCGGAACAGGTTTATACGATCGGCTTTCTGCTGGCCGAATGCCTCTATAAAACCCGTCAGTATGAGCAGGCCATCGCCGAATACAGCCAGGTTGTTCAGAATAAGGCGTTCAGGAAATTTACCGAGGATGCAGCCTACAAGAAGATCATCTGTCTCGAAAAGCTGATAGAGCACAAAGCCCCTGCCGGGACTCAGCAGCAGGGACCTGCGCCGGAAGGCAAGGCAGCGGGAATAAAACCGGAGGACTGGAGCCCGGAAGAAAAGCAATTCCTGGCTGCCTGCGATCATCTGATGCAATCTTTCCCCAAAAATGTGCATCTGCCGGAAGTGCTCTACAAAAAGGGAGAATTATACCTGACCAAGGGTCAGCCGCAAAAGGCGATCGACACGTTCGACTACCTGATTCAGCATTTTCCTGAGAGCGATATTCGCCCGTCAGCCTTGAAAATGCTGGCCAAGGCCCGCTTCAACCAGGAGAAATTCGAACTGGCTGCCAGGGTATATTCCGAGATCGTGGCTGACTGTGACCAGAAATTGAAGGGCAGGGAAGATGCCGAGGTTGTATCGGCCCGCAGAAATGCCTATAAAATGATGGCCCTGTCGAGCTATAAAGAGGCCGAGCTTTTGACCAGGGAAGGAAAACCCATCGAGGCTGCACAAAAGTTCGAGGCCACGGCGGATGAGTTTCCCCGCGAGCAGATTGCTGACCTGGCCCTGTTCGAGGCAGCCAGGATTTACCAGGCTCAGGGTCAGCCCCAAAAAGCCCATCAGATTTTCGAACGGATCCTGGAACAATACCCCGGCTCGGAATATGCTCCGCAGGCACTCCTTTTGATCGCTCAGGAACAGGAGAAAAACCGGCAGCTTGCCGAAGCCGCCCGGAATTACGAAAGGCTGTACCGAGACTATCCCCGGTTTTCAGGGTCCGGCAAAGCCCTCTACAGGGCGGGAAGATTATTTGAAGAGGTTGAGGATTGGGCTAAAGTCATCACCATATTCAGCCTCTATCAATCCGATCTTCGCCCTGATCCGGCCCTGGCCCTTGAAGTCAACTTCCGCCGGGGATATGCTCTCATGAAAAGCGGCGGCAATACTCAGGCTGAAGCGGCCTTTCAGGTTGTTCTCGATACCTATGAGCGGTATAAGGCGCAGGATGATACGCTCAAACCGTACTACCCCGCCTGGGCCCGGTTCCTCATCGGTGAGATGTCCTTCGAGGCCTATGACAAGGTCAGATTGCAGGACAGCAGCGACCGGGGGATGAAACCAAAACTGGATATGCTGAAAAAAGTGCTCGAAAACTATACCAAAGCCACTGATTTTAAAATCGCCGAATGGGCTATTCAGGCTATTTTCAAAATGGGGCTGGCTATGGATAAATTCGCTGAGGAGCTTGGGGATTTTTCAGCAGGTCAATCATCGGAAGAGCTGCCAAAAGACGAAGCTTCTTACCTGCTCAATATTCAACTCCAGATGAAGATTATCGAATTCCTGGAAAAGGCCGGAATGTTTTACCGGCAAAATATCCAACTGTCAGAACACAATAATATACAAGATGATACCTGGATAGCCAAATCGAAAGAGAATTTTACTCGAGACTATTGGCTGGCAGGGCAGCGGTATGAAAAAATCTATTCGCTCATCAAAGATGCGCCGGTTCCTGACTCCCTCGATGAAGAGCAGGTCAAAAGTTACCGGCAGGCACTTCTGGAAAAGGCTCTGCCCTATCAAAGTCAGGCTGCCGAGATGTATGCTAAAAATACTCAGGCATCTGCCTTCCGGATCGAGTATAATTCCTGGATAGGGCAATCGTACCAGAGACTGGCTATTGTGAGACCTGAAAGATACCGGCGGGACGAAGAACGGCCGCTGGCCGAGAGTCGATCACGATTCAGCCTTCCTGAGCAGCTCCTGTTGAGAGAATGAGGGAGATTCCGTGACAAAGACAAAGGCAAAAACAAAGGCAAAGACAAGGAAACCACAGAGACACAGAGACACAGAGGGGAACAGGGTATTATTGTCTGTGTGCCTGTATGTCTTTGTGGCTGCCTGTATTCTTGTGAGCGGATGCGGGAAGGCTGCGCTGAAAATCCAGAGCCCGCTGGGAAAGGGCATCTACCAGGCCAATCTTCTCTATCAGGATGCCAACTATCAGGAATGCCGCCGGGTATTGGAAAGCCTGCTGCCTGCCTATCCCGACGATCCTCACCTGCATTACAATCTGGGACTGACCTATGCGCGACTGAATCTGTACAGCCAGGCCAGAGATGAATACCTGAAGGCTCTGAGGCAGAAGGGAGGGAACATTTCCCAGATTCATCAGGGGCTTGGAGACCTGTACCGGCAGCAGCGCCTCTACACCAAAGCCATTCTTGAATATCAGCGGGCGCTGACCCTGATGCCTGATTCGATAGAGGCCATGATCCACCTGGCCGGTACCTACGAAGAAACGGGCAAGATAGAACTGGCTGTTAAAGAATATAAAAGCGCTCTCCGGGTTAAAGCACTGCCTGAGATTTACCTGAATTTAGGCAATATTCACTATAAGTTACGGCAATATGAAGAGGCTATATCTGTATATCAGAAGGCCCTGCGCATGGACCCGAACCGGGTGGAGGTGTATAATAATTTAGGGCTGGCCTTGGAGAGGAAGGGAGATTCGCAGGAAGCAGCAGCATGGTATCAGAAAGCCATCAGGCTCGATAGCCGTTTCCTTCCGCCCTATATCAACCTTGGGGCATTTTACCGGTCAGCCGGAAAATACGATATGGCCAGGGAACAATACTTGCACGCTTTGAAACTTAAGCCCGATTGCCTTGATGCTGTGTTAAACCTGGGTATTTTATATGACCTCTACCTCGCTGATCCGCAGGAGGCCATAAAAAACTATCGGCAGTATTGTCAGGGGGGCGGCCCCAGGTCTTCGGAGGTAAAACGATGGATCGAAAATCTTCAGTCCGGGAAATAATTGCTCCGGGTGTGGCAGTGAGTCTTGTTATGATCATGCTCGCTTGCATCCTCCTCTGCCTGCAGGCCGATGCGGCGGCATCAGAAACACCTTCTGCCCCCTCTGCTGCCGAACTGCCTGATATCAGTTCCGAGAGGATCGACATGGAGGAGATGAAAATTCAGGGAACCATTGACAAGCCCAACATCATGTATGTTATTCCCCGTGCCAGGATCGAGATTGAAATGAAATTGAACGATGACTACTTTCTCCTCTCATCCGCCGACCCCAATATGGCGGCGATCAGGCATGATCTGGAATTTCAGCCTGTTGAGAAGAAAACAGCATCTCCTGCCGAGCCGATCCCCCCCTCCCCTCTCCCGGCATCCTTTTTTTTCATCCAAAGGCCAGAGATCAACGCCGGGAGCTGTGTTTCCTGCCACTATCCCGGAATGGACATTCCCAAAGGCAGCTCCACACCGCTCCTGCTTCAGGAGCTGAATCAGAGATGCCTCCAGTGCCATCCTGCCCGCTACTATCATATCTGCTGGAGAGAGGTTGAGAAGACGGCCTTTCAGTCTCCTGACCAGAGTGAAAACAGTTGCCAGAAATGCCACACCCCCTGGACCCAGCCACCGGGAACACGGACACAGGATGGAAAGACAAAGGGGAGCCGGATGAAATGGCAGTGGAGTCAGTGGACGCAGCCAAAGGAAGACTCCTGGCGGGGAACACGGACGTATTGGCAGTGGGCTCAACCCAGGGAATCCTGGCAGCCCAGGAAAAAGCAAGATACTACGAGTGAGGAATTATCGGAGAAAAAAAATGATATCGACACCTTCTGCATTACCTGTCACAAACACGACGAGAGATGATAAGGAGAGGTAAATGAGCATCTTACAACTTATCAAGCTGTTCTTCATCGAGGGCGGTTTTTTCATGTACGCTATCCTGGCAGCTTCGATTTTTGGCCTGGCGATTATCTTTGAACGATTCTACAAGGTTGGGTTCCGGTTTAGAATCAGCTCCGAGAGGTTTATGGCCAGAATATTTGCGCACCTTAAGGCTCAGGAAATCGAGCAGGCCATTCAACTGTGCAGCCAATCACAGGCCCCGCTTCCGATCATCATCAGGGCAGGGCTGGAAAAACATAATCAGAGTGAATCAGAGATACAGAATGCCATTGATGAAGCCACTCTGGAGCAGTTGCCCCGCGTTTCCCGAAGAACCGAATACCTCAACCTGATCGCCAATATTTCTACCCTGATGGGACTTTTGGGAACCATTCAGGGTCTTATTCAGGCCTTCCATGCCGTCAGTCACGTGGATGCGGCTCAAAAAGCCACCATGCTGGCAGGAGGAATCGCCATGGCTCTGAATACTACAGCCTTTGGTCTGATAGTCGCTATTCCCTGTATGGTCAGCTACTCCATCCTCAATTCCCTGTCAGACCGGATACTTGACGATATTGACCAATTCTCCCTGAAATTGATTAATTTCCTGAAGCAGCACTAGGTTACGGTAAACAAGAATAGGATCTGTCATGCCCCGGTTGATTGAAAAAAAGCGAAAAGTAAATAAAACCATAGAGCTTTACCTGACTCCGGTCATGAATATCTTTCTCAATATCATCCCCCTGCTCCTGGTGACGGCTGTTTTTATTCAGACTTCGGTAATCAATCTCTCCCTCCCCTCCCAAACTGCCGGTTCAGCTCCGGCCCAAAGTCAGGTAGCGGATGGGGCCAATGCCAGGAAACCGAAACAGCTCCTCATTTTGTCGATTGCTGCCAGGGGATTTTATCTTATTCTTGGTGACAAGCTCCTGAAGATTATCCCTAAAGGAGATAACTACGACTTCGATAAACTCGAAGCTATCCTTCGGAAAGTCAAGGAGGCGTTTCCTGAGCAGGAAAGCATTGTCATCGAATCGGAAGATGATATCATCTATGACCATCTTATTCATACTATGGACAGATGCCGGGCCTGCGGCCTGGTGGACATTGTCCTTTCGGCGAGTAAAAACTGAGTGAACAGTGGTCAGTGAACAGTGGTCAGTAATAAGGAGAAAACAGCTTACATGGCTAACGAGAAGAGCACAAGCAGAGCGATTGTCCGACGACGCCTGGCCAGGGCCAGACGAAAGCGGGATGCCTTTGTTCGCCTGACTTCCCTGATCGATGTCTTTACCATCCTGTTATGTTTCCTGATCAAGAGTTTTTCAGCCAGTCCGGAAGTTACTCTGATAGCTGAAAATCTCCAATTGCCGGTTTCAACCGCAACTCAATCTCCGGAAGTCGCAACTACTGTTTCCGCCACCCGCGAGGCTGTGCTCCTGAACGGTGAATTTGTCGATACCATCGAGAATTTCAGATCGCAAAAAGAAATGCTGAATTCCAGATTATACGAAAAATTAATTCAGGATAAAGAAAGGTTTCTCCTGATTGCCCGGGAAAATCCTGGTCAGCTCAAGTTTCGGGGGAAAATCATTATTCAGGCAGATAAAAAAATTCCGTATCAGGTTATCAAGAAGTTGATTTATACCAGTGGACAGGCAGAGTTTGGGAAAATTTCTCTTCATGTTCTTCAGAAAGAGACATAAATAATCATGGCGTTCCAATCGAAAAGGGTGACTGGTGCCCAGCAGCCCGATACGGCCCAGAAAGAAAAAAAGCTGGTTCTGCAGATTCATCTGCTCAGAGAGCCGGGTGATGGCGAAAAAGTGCTTCTCAATAAATCATCGGTCACTGCCGGTTCTCAACCAGCCAATGATCTGGTCATTCCCTGCCCGCTGAAGAGATTCACTTTTCTGAAAAAAAGGCGAAGTGGTGGCTATGAGCTTTTTATTCCCGGAGAAATGACCGGCATCATCGGTCATCCTGACCAGACAGATACGGTCTCTATCGACAGTCTCCGGAACCTCAATCTGCTGCCCCGGAAAAATCAGGGTCATACCCTTTTTCTGCCTGTGGGGAACAGGGCCGAGCTTTCCTATGGAGGCGTGCGCCTCGATCTGGGATACGTACCGGAGCCGCCCCCTCCACCCCGCAGCAGGGAGGAACAGGCGTCGGAGGACGTTCTGGAACATGGTTTTCTCGAAGGCGACCAGAAGGGTTTCTGGACCATGTTTCTTCTTTCCCTCTGCCTTCATGTATTATTCATCCTGTACGTGTACATGGCTCCTCTGCCTCCTCCCTCTCAGGAGCAAACTACGGCAGCGGAAATTCCGGAGCGGCTCGTCAGGCTGATACTCAAGGAGGAAGAGAAGCAGAAGGATATTCAGGCCAGCAGGCTCCTGAAAGAGGAAAAAAAGGCCGCTCCGCTCACCCAGCCCCCGGTGCAAAAGACCAGTCCGCCGGTCAAAGAAGCCAAACCCGCTCAGCAGCCAGCCCAAAAGGCTCAAATCAAGCCCAGGCAGGCTGAATCCTCTTCCGGCAAAGACAAGCCTCGACAAAAAACAGCCCAATCTGTATCCTCCTCCGGAGCCTCCGGAGAACCAAAACCCTCTCTGGTTGCCTCAACAGATGGAACCACAGCAGCCAAAGATGGAGGATCAGATGTGCTCAGGCAGGGCGAAGGGCAAACTTCCGTCTCTTCACCGGAAAAGAAAGTTGACCTCAACTCGATCGGCATTCTGGGCATGATTTCATCCCGTCAATCATCCCGCTCTCCATCCTCCCCAGGCATTGATTCCCAGCTTAACCTTCTGGCTAAAAATGCGATCAATAGTGGAAAAACCCTGGTCAGGCAAATCGAAAAATCCTCTCCGCCATTGCAGGCCTTTACCGGCGAGGGATTGAATGATGAGCTGCCCCTCGGAGACGGGGAAGGCGGTGAGGAACCTGGAAATGCCCATGATGCCGGAAAGGGAACCGAAGGGAAAAAGGCCAAAGAGGCAGAAAAATCCAGATCAAAAACTTCATCATCAGCATCATCAGCCAAAAAGGTAGATGATCTGGTGGCCATGCACCAGCAGACCGACACCGTAGAGCTTCCGGTCAAGGGTGATCTTGCCCTCCAGAAGATCGTCGATGTTAAAACTTCAGGACCGAAAAGCCAGTTTCGTACCCCGCAGGCCATTCTCGAAGTGGTGTCATCTTATAAATCCAGCATTATCCATTGTTACAACAAGGCACTCAAGGTATATCCCAGGCTGGAAGGCAGGCTGGTGGTCGAATTTACGATCACTGCACAGGGGGAGGTTGTTGACGTAAAAGTTGTCTCCTCTACCCTGCCCAGGTTCGACTCCGGCCTGGATGCATGCGTGACCAATATGATCCAAAGCTGGCGTTTTGCTTCGATTCCAGTGGGTATAACTACCGTGGTCTATCCCTTCGTGTTTTTCCCTGCCATGTAAAGGCAGTGCTGATACTTCATCCAGCCGATATTATACTGATAATATACTGAACCGGAAATTTGCCCCGGCTATCTGCCGCAGACAAAATTAACGAAAGATACTCCCGAAGATGAAAAACGCTGGATCCCAAGATACAGAAAAGCCATCGGGAATGGCCCATCTCATTACCCTGTTCTTCTGTGGTGATGTCATGACCGGCAGAGGCATTGATCAGGTGATGCCCTGCCCCAGTGACCCTATCCTCTATGAGCCATACATGACAGATGCCAGAGGATATGTGGAAATTGCCGAGGAGGCAAACGGCCCGATCCCCAAGCCTGTCAGCTTCTCCTATATCTGGGGGGATGCTCTCACTGAATGGGAACGGATGAAGCCGGACCTCAAGATAATCAATCTTGAGACCAGTATAACCGAAAGCGGCGATTACTGGGAGAGCAAGGATATTCACTATCGGATGAATCCGGCAAACATTCCCTGTCTGACAGCAGCCGGGATAGACTGCTGTGCTCTGGCCAATAATCACATTCTCGACTGGGGATATGCAGGTCTGGCTGAGACAGTGAGGACACTGAAAAGGGCCAGGGTGCACGGCACCGGAGCTGGCCGGAACCTGAAAGAGGCACAGAATCCGGCAGTGATGAAGGTCAGGGGCAAGGGAAGAGTAACGGTGTTCTCCTTCGGATCGCCAACCAGCGGAATACCGCTTGCCTGGGCTGCTTCTGAAGACAAGGCTGGTGTGAACCTGCTGAAAGACTTCTCCGGGGACACAGTCAGAGATATTCAGGAACAAATCCGGGAACTGAAGCAGCCGGGAGATATCGTTGTCGCCTCGATTCATTGGGGAGGAAACTGGGGTTATGAAGTTTCTCGTGAAGAGAGGGAATTTGCCCGCAAACTGGTCGATGAAGCGGGCGTTGACATGATTCACGGCCATTCCTCCCACCATGTGAAGGGAATAGAGGTCTATCGGGATAAACTGATAACCTACGGCTGCGGCAATTTTCTGGACGATTATGAAGGCATCGGCGGCCATGAGGCTTTTCGTGATGATCTTGGCCTGATGTTTTTCGCAAAGCTTGATCCTCTGACCGGAAAACTTGCTTCCCTGCACATGACTCCGACGCAGATTAAAAATTTCAGAGTGAACCGGGCATCCGGAGCCGATGCACGCTGGTTAAGCGAGGTCCTGAACCGAGAAGGGAAAAAATTCGGGACAGCGGTGGAATTGAGCAGGGACAAGACTCTGATCCTCAGATGGCAGAAGACTGGAGTATAATATATCCCCTCCCCCTCCCCTGCCGAATACTTGAAAATGTGAGAAGTTTGAGCTATTATCCTCCCTGATGCATACACCATCAAATCTTGCCGAAGATACGGGAGCATTACCAGATTGTTACGGCGGGGGAGTAAAAACGGTCGTTGGGGTCAGCCCTTGAAATTTGACAAATAAAGGATGTCAAATTTCAAGGGCTGACCCCCAGAACGACACTTACAGAAGCCAAGTGTGGATTGTCGAGCCCTTTGCTTTTACGAAAATCTCAACTCTCGGAGTCGAAGAGCAGCGAGTGCTGGTTATTGCGGATATCACCTCCCCCCGCCAGAGATGGGAGCGATTGGGTGATGGCTATCGGCTCGAGGCGCACTTCGTTCTCTGGGAACAGGATAATGTCCTGCAAATTCCTGCCGGTGCCGCGTTTCGGTACGGAGAAAACTGGGCAGTATTCGTGGTGAAAGATGCCAGGGCCTGCCGCCGATTGGTTGTCATCGGCCATCGCAGTGGATTAACTGCCGAGGCACTCTCAGGACTTACTGAGGGGGAAGTTGTCATTACTCACCCAAATGAATCGATTGAGGATGGCAGCCGCATTTACCCACGATGATTCAAGGTTTCATGGAGAAAGCGGTCCTTTTGGTTTTTTCCCGAAAAGCTCGCTGTACTCATCGGGAAGACCGGATAAAATATCCTCCAGCTCACCCGGCGAGACTGCTTCCTGAAGTACCTTCATCACTGCCTGTGCCTGTTCGATTGCCCGGTGAAGCCGCACATCTGCCCGTGCGCTGACCCGGCTGTAGAAATCTTCCAGCAGGAATCGCTCGGTGTTCCTCCCTTTAATGAAATACTCCTTCAATTCCTTCGGAAGCTGCGCAGCCAGCTCGTCTCGTTCCGTTCTGGAAAGCCGCTCACTCAAGGTATCAAGGGTGGCTTCGGTGGCCAGTATCGCTTCATCAAGGGATTCAAAGCCGGCGAGCTTCCTGACCCGCTCAACAAATTCATGATAGCGCATCGCTTTATCCTCTTTTGGTTACTCTCATTCTGTTGGCATGCTTATACTGTGGGGCCTGGATTCGAACCAGGATAGGCAGAGCCAAAGTCTGCTGGCCTACCATTAGCCGACCCCACATTGTGCTGAAAACCGTCCTCATGCCTGGAGGCTTCAGATTCAGGTTCTTATCGGTAATATCCTGATTTTGATTTTAATGAGAAAATCCATTTGCAGGGTTCCTCCAGAATCATCCCGAAACAGATTATTAGACATCTGAAATTTTATATAGTATAATATGATACATATAAGTGAGTATCTACTGATTTGACGATGCCAGGATTCGGAGGTCACCTATACTCCCTCGCCCGTGAGGGCGTCTCTTCTCCCTCACCCCTTTGGGGTTCAGGGGCTTTTATGGTTAGTAGCATGAAATTGGAGGTAAAATTATGAAACAGCACTTCAGGCTGAGAAAATTTTGGGGTTTCGTATCAAGTTGGGTATGCTTTGTTCTCATCACCGGGACCGCAGGCTTCCAGGCGCAGGCCCTGGCTCAGGGAATCATCATTGATCATACCTGTACGGACATAAGCCGGATTCCGGAACACTGGATCCAGAAGGCCAAGGCCAGCCTGCGGATCAGCTACGGGCATACTTCTCACGGCAGCCAGATCGTAAGCGGAATGGGAGTTATCAAAGGCGAACCTGGCTCGTTATACTGGTTTGACCGCAGCGGGACTCAAGGCGGTCTCTCTCTTCATGACTGCGAGCCAAGTGGTGATCTCGGGAACCCTGACCGTACGAGCTGGGCCAAAAGAACCCGCGATCTTCTCGACAAACCAGGCAATGACCGGAATCTCATCATCTGGTCCTGGTGCGGCCAGGTGTCCACTGCCTCGGAGCAGGACATTACAACCTATCTCGATCTGATGAGCCAGCTTGAGCAGGATTATCCCGATGTAACCTTCGTCTATATGACCGGACATCTGGACGGCGGAGGCAGGAACGGAAACCTGAACAAGCGCAATGAACAGATTCGGGAGTTTTGCCGGGCAAAAAATAAGATCCTGTTCGATTTCGCCGATATTGAAAGCTATGACCCCGACGGCAATTACTTCCTGGATAAAGCGGCTCATGACAATTGCGACTACCAGGATGGATCGGTGAGGAAGAATTGGGCCAGGGAGTGGTGTGCTGCCAATCCGGGTAAATGTTCCTCATGCACCTGCGCTCATTCGCAATCCCTGAACTGCGACCTCAAAGGACGGGCTTTCTGGTGGATGCTGGCCAGGCTTGCCGGATGGAATCCTGAGGCCGTCGAATGTAACGGTGACCTTAATCAGGATGGAGGGATTACACCGCAGGATGCCCTGATCGTTTTTCGGTGTTATTTTAATCTTGGCCCATGCTCTGTGTGCACCGATGTGAACCAGGACAGCGTAATTACCCCGGCTGATGCACTTTGCCTGTTCAAGAGGTTTTTAGGGCTGCCTTCCTGCTTCGACGGGGTGAGTTGGCAAAAAGCAGTCTACCCCCCTGGGTTTTGGGGGGACCTTTCCGGAGGGATTTGCCGGGGATAAAAGGCCAGCAGGGAGGAGATGGCCCTTACTCCCCAAACAACTCCCTTTCGGAAAGGGATTGCAGATAAGCTACACCTGCTCGCTTGAATTCTTCAAGAGGAAGAGACTGATTGAGCTCATTGATCCGGCAGCGAACCGCAGGAGATATCGTGATCCGACACCGCTGCTGCCGCACCGGGCAGTTGGCGGTCAGGGCGCACTGGCCGGTACTTTCAACCCGCACGGGAATATCTTCTCCCAGTACGGTACGGACTCCATCACGGATGCACTGCGATTTTCCTTCCAGAATGATTTCGTAAGCCGGAGAGCTGATATCCTGCATCCGCTCTTTCATGCGCAGGGCCAGCGAGACACCGTAAAATAAACTCGGACATATGTGGCCATGCACTTTCCCGGCCTGCTCAAGCTGCACCTGCAGATGAGCATTCTCCCTCATAATCATTCTTTTCTCCAGTCTCTTCCAAAGATTAACCAGAGTTTTTTCTCTGTGCACCTCTGTGTCTCTGGGCTTCTCTGGGGTGTCCTTTGTATTTGCCTTTGTCTTTTCAGTCGTTCCAGCGGGAGGAGCTTGGCTGTCTCACTTCCTTGATCTCGAACTGATCGCCGTAGTCGTAATGAAGCTGATAATTCCGGCCCTTTAAAACCGTCTCCATCACTACCGGACGGCTCCAGAGCCGGTACAGGTAGCGCATGGTATGCTGGGCATATCCCAGATCAAGCTCACGGCCATCATATTGGTGGCGCAGGAGAAGCTTCTGCTGGTGCTCGTAATTGGCATCGATGATATGGATGACCGGTACCCGGTTCATGCCCACATTCAGGATCAGGGTATCCCGGACTTTTTTCCAGTTCTCCTCATCGGAGACTTTGGTAATGACCCGGTCATTGCCCTGCTGCTCGTGCTGGAAAAGGTCAAGCTCCTGCATCAGCTCTCTGGTCAGATACTGGCGCAGGAAGGACTGATCCCGGTCCGATTCCCTGATCTGGAAGAGTTTTTTCAGCCCTTCGCCTCCGGGAAGACCCAATTCCTCCCTGTCTTCGCGTTCCGGGTTTTCCCATCGCTGGAAGATATTTTCAAACATCTTGAAACCAAGGTGATAGGGATTCAGGCCGCCCACATGGGGACAGATCACCTGGTTGTGCCGCTTCATGAATTCAAAATGCAGTCCCTGGGGAAGGTCTAGGCGGTTCAGGATCTGGTAGTGCCAGTAGCTGGCCCAGCCTTCATTCATGATTTTGGTTTCAATCTGCGGCAGAAAGTACTGGTTTTCTTCGGCTACAATGGTCAGCAGGTCTTTTTGCCAGTCTTCGAGCAGAGAATTGTAGTCCCGGATAAAGGATATCAGATCCTCCTCGGGCTCGAAGGGGATTTTATGAATATCAGGAGCCACATAGGCGGGCCTTCCTTTCAGGTAGTCAAAATCCTCATACTGCTTTTGAGCCCGTTCGAGGGCCTGATTGCGCTGCTCCTTCAATGAGAGTCTCCGGACCCGCAGGTTGCGCCGGCTCTGATATCTCAGGGCATGGGCCGCATCGATAATTTCCTCCACCGCCCGCTCACCGATGCTGGGATCTTCGATGTACTCGCGGATGCGGTCCGCATGGGACTTGAACATCTCGATCACATAGCCTGAGGGGGTATTGGCGAAGGTGATGTTGTTCTTAAAGAAGTCATTATGTCCGTAAACATGGGCAATGGTCAAAATCTGAAGCAGCAGGGTGTTGTCTTTCATCAGATACGCCAGGCAGGGATTGGAATTAATGACCATTTCATACGGCAGGCCGCTGACTCCCAGTTTGTACATTGTTTTCTGGCGCTCGAAGGCCTTGCCGAAAGACCAGTGCGGGTAATGAGAAGGCATGCCGGTATAGGCCATGTAGCCGAGCATATCGTTATGGTCGCAGATTTCAAATTCCTGCGGATAGCAGTCCAGCCCGACCTCATGCACTATTTTGAGGATTTTTTCATCCCATTCTTTTAAATCCTTGATTTGATAATTCATCCTTCATTCCTCACCTTGGCCCGGTCCCTGCTCAGGAATTTTTTCAGGGCAGGCCAGACATCTTCTTTGCTGCGGATACCAAGAATGACAAAATTTTCAGTTGCCAGGGGCTCGAAGATTTTCATCATCGATCCCCAGGAGAAGGTGTCAAAGGGTTTGATTTCGCCATAGCCAAACAGGTTGCAGATCTGCTTGAGCTCCTGGGCATATCTGAGCGCTTCCTGATTGTCCTCGGTAAAGTTATCCCCGTCCGAGCAATGAAAAGCGTAGATATTCCACAGCGACGGATGATATCGCTCCTTGATGATCTCGAGGGCCTTTTTATAGCCTGACGAGATCATGGTTCCACCCGATTCGCCCCGGTGGAAGAACTCATTTTCAGTCACTTCCTTGGCCTCGGTATGGTGAGCGATGAATACAACTTCGACGTTCTGGTACCTGCGGCGTACAAACTGGTACAGGAGGAAATAGAAACTCCTGGCCAGATATTTTTTGGTGATATCCATGGATCCCGAGGTATCCATGACACAGAAGACCACGGCATTCGAATGCTCCTTGATATCGACCACGATCCGGTTATAGCGCAGGTCATTCTCGTGGAAGGGAAAACGGTCCTCCTCCTCCACATGACTGGCGATCTTGCGGCGGATGTGCTCCTTCATGGTCCATCGGCGGTTCAGCCGGGGCCGGATGCCAAGGTGCTTGACCCCTTTGGGCTTCATGAGCCGCTCGGACTCAATGATATGGAAGCGCTTTCGCTCCATGTCCGGCAACTCGAGATCTTCGAACAGATAATTGATGGCCTCCTCCAGGGTGATTTCGGTTTCGTAGATGTCATCACCCGGCCGGTTTCCCGGTCCGGCCGGTCCGGTCCCCTCATTCTGGGGATTCCCTTTCTGCACCACGTCTCCCGGCTTGGCCTGGCCGTTTCCGGTGCCTACGTCAGGATTGTTATGGCCGAAAATAAACTGGTACTCCTTGATCCCCCGGATAGGGATCTTGATCCGCTTGTCGCCGCTCTGGCCGATAATCGACTCCTCGGAAATGATATTCTGGATATTCTGCTTGATCGCCTCTTTCACCTTTTCCTTGTGGCGTTTGCGATCTCTGGCGCTGCGGTCACTTCCGCGGGCGGCACCGCGCTGAAAGGTTCGAAATATGGTCATGGGAAAATCACTCCCTTAATCTTTCCAAAGGTTATTGGCAGCATAGCGCAAAACCACCTCACAGCAGTGGGGGCAGTAATTATTGAATTCAATCATGGTCTTGACCATAATCTCGTATTTTTCGTTCTGCTCCCTGTCCCGGGTTTTGGCTTTGGTGACAATGCGCGAAAGATCCCGGACCGAGGTCATCAGTTTTTTCTCGATGGCATCGCGAAGCGGTGCATAAGACTTGTAATTCACTTTTTCACCACGCCTGAGCAGGGCGAACATATAACTGGTGACATCCTGCCGGAAGCCTTCAGCCGCAGAGACGGTAATGCCGATCTGCTCCTCGATGGAGCGAAGAAGCTTCTGATCAGGCTCAAGCTCTTCCTTGGTATTGGGGTCCTTGACTTTGGTCCGGTTCACGTAGGCTTCGGCATGGTCCAGGTAATTCTGGAACAGGGTTTCCGCCTGCTCGGCATAGGAATGGACGAAAGCCTTGGTGACTTCCTTTTCCAGGATATCCAGATACTCCTTGTGCAGGGTGTCCTGCAAAAAGCCAAGATAGCGCTTTCGCACATCATCGGCCAGGCTCATCTCCTTCACCTGGGCGATCATGGCCTCGCGGATGGAAATGGGGTTGATGCAGTTATGCTCGGCCTCCGAGATGGCATTATCGATGCTCTTCATGACAAAGCGGGTGGAGATGCCGGACATTCCTTCATTGACTGCCTCTTCCCGCAGCTCTTCGGCATCGATCTTCTGGTGATAGCCCTTTTCGACGATTTCCTGGCCATTATAGAGCTTCAGCTTGGTCATCAGGTCGCACTTGTTGGTGGGCTGAAGCCTGGTCAGAATGGCGAACATCGAGGCGATCTCGATGGTATGGGGAGCGATATGCGCCGTAAATTTGCTCCGGTTAATAATCTTTTTGTATATTTTGACTTCCTCGTCCAGCTCCATCACATAGGGAACTTCCACCTTGACGATACGGTCAAGAATGGCTTCGTTGGTGTGGTCCGCTTTGAATTTCTCCCACTCGGCTTCATTGGAATGGGCCAGAATCACGCCGTCGAAGTAAATCATCGAGTGCTTGCCGGGCGCAGGAATCATTTTTTCCTGGGTGGCCGTGATCATGGTATGCAGATACTCAGTTTCATTTTTGAACACCTCGATGAATTCCACAATTCCCCGGTTTCCGGCGTTAAAAGCACCGTTCAGGGAGAGAACTCGCGGGTCATCTTCTGAGTACAGGTCAAGTTTGGAAATATCCTCACTGCCGATCAGGATTGAGGTGTCCTGGTTGTTGGGATCAACCGGCGGAACAACGCCGATTCCCCGGCGCGAGCGAATGGAAAAATCCACGGTTTCCACGGGGAATTTCTCGTATTCCTTATTAAATTCGTTTTTCAGACGGAACCGGCAGATAGGACAGAGGTCTCCTTCAATGGGAATGCCAAGGAGCTTTGAAAAATCTTCCCGCAGATGGTGCGGGAGGAGATGGAGGGGCTCCTCATGCATCGGACACCCCTTCAGGCAGTAGATGGGGTCCGTCTCCTCAAGACCGGCTTTCAGCTTCTCCATCAGGCTCGATTTTCCGGCTCCCACCGGGCCTACCAGATACAGTACCTGCCTGCTTTCCTCACCACCCATGGAGGCAGAGTGAAAGTAGCGGACAATCTGATTGATCACCTTATCCATGCCGAAAAATTCATTCTCGAAAAAGGCATACTTGCGCACGGTCTCGTGCCGTCGAAGCCTGCGCAGCCTCGGATTATCTTCCGGATGCTCTACCCGGACTCCCGGTTCGGTAATTACCTTGTAAAGACGGCCATGAGCCAGTTGAGCAATGGCAGGATTTTCTTTCAGTATTTCCAGGTAATCAAGAAATGTTCCTTCGAAATGCTTTCGATTGCGCTCTTCTCGATCCTTTCGGATCAGCGTTTTAAAATCGACATTATTCGACACAGACATGTTTTTCCTCCCTGCGACCTCTCCTTAATAAGTAAGGATACAGTCAAAAAATCTTATAAATACTTAACCTGGTGGTAAAAATCGATCCCCGTGGCAATATTGTGGCAATATGAGGATCTTAAGCAAGCAAAGGTACAATACAAGTAAATGCATAAAACTTGCCAATACAATTCCACCAAGAATATATTTACTTACTCCTATATCAGAGATCAATATGGCAACTAACTTAATAGACGGACTCTTATCCTATTATGTTATTGGATGAAAAAAACAAAATCAAGGACGAGATAGAAAGCAGGATTGTTTAATTTTAGAACATGGGTGGTCAGATAAGTGGCAGGGGGAGGAGGGAAGGCTCATAAGTACAGGAGAAGGTTCACAATGTCGGTTTTTTGGTTAATGCGTTGAATTTGCTGTTATTAATAGCAGCCCTTTCCTCCTCGTCCCTGAAGGGGAGAGGGCTCTTTTGGTAAGTAGCCTGCTGTTCATGACATTGCCCTCCTGATGGACGACAATTAAAATTCCCAATCTGGCCCTGGGCATTCGACAGTTATAATATCGTTCCTGGTTGGGTGTTTGAAGGTCAGAGATTTAGCCAAAAGCCGGATAGTGTTATCGGGAAGGGGTGACGGAGCGCCATATTTGACATCGCCGACAACAGGGTGTCCTGCGGCAGCCAGTTGAGCACGGATCTGGTGTTTTCGTCCGGTGTGGAGGGTGATCTCAAGGAGGGATTTCCCCTTGTGCTCCTTCAGGGTCCTATAGAACAATACCGCATTTCGGGCTCCTGGATCTGACTCTTCGGCCAGTCTGGCCCCTTTGTCTTCCCTCTTGAGAAAAGAGAGCAAAGAACCTTCTGCCGGACTCATCTCCCCATACACTTGTGCCCAGTATATTTTAGTAATACTCCGGGAGCGAAACTGCTCCGACAGCCGGGAGGCGCCTTTGGATGTTTTGGCCATGACGACCACTCCGGACACCGGGCGGTCAAGGCGGTGGATCAGGCCAAGAAAGACGTTCCCTGGCTTTTTGTACCTATCTTTGATATACTGTCTGATCATATCCATCAGGGAGATGTCTCCGGAAATATCCCCCTGGACCAGAACACCGCCAGGTTTATACACGGCAATGATATGATTGTCTTCATAGAGAATGTTCAGATTCTCCTGCCCCGGCAGGGAAAAGGATTTTGTGACCATACGATGGGTCCTCAATCAGCGAAAAATACAACAAAAAACAGATCAATATGGCAAAGAACAGAGCGAAACGGACAACAAAAGGAACAGAAAGGCATAAAGCCGGCCTTCGGCCTGACAGCGGGAAGCTTCAGCACCGCGAGAAACTTTCTGGCCGGGAAAAACTTCCTGCCCGGGAGAAACTTACCCCTGGGCTGCCCTCACTCAAAGAGTGGTTCCAGAGGAGTAATCTATCACTTACCGACAGGCAATACAAGCAGCTTTGGCAGTATCATAACCTGCTGCGGAAAAAAAACAAAGAGTATGACCTGACCCGCATCGTTCAGTTCGATACCATGGTTCTAAAGCATTATATCGACAGCATCCTGGTTGCCAGGCTTCTGGACTGGAACCTCCCCTCCCCCCTTCTTGATCTTGGTACCGGTGCAGGACTGCCAGCCATTCCGCTGAAAATTGCCTGCCCTGAGACCGAATTCATCCTTTCCGAGGGGCGGCATAAAAGGATTCAGTTCCTGCATGAAGTGGTGGAAGCCCTGGATTTGCAGAAAATCGAAATTTACGGCCATAAAACTTCTGCCTCTTTCAGCCGTCCAATCAGGGGAGTCATTACCCGGGCTGTTGAGCCTATGGCCGAAACTCTGGCCAAGGTAAAAAAAAGCCTGCAACCGGGAGGATGGGCGATCTTCATGAAAGGTCCCCAGTGCGACGGGGAAATTGCAGAAGCAACTGAGAGCATGGGACGCTTTTACCGGCTCGACCGGGATGTTGCCTACACCATTCCCCATACTCCCCATCAGCGACGGCTGGTTATCTTCGAGCGGCTCTCTGACCCGATGGAAGCTGAACCGGGGAAACATCGGATACCGCTCATAGAAAGCCCGGCCAATGAAACCTTCAAGCAAATAAAAGCCCTTTTGACCTCACGGGGGATAAAAAAAGAAGGTCATGCTCTGGTGTTCGGTCAAAAAATCATCGCTGAGATCATGCGGGATTTCCCCGGCCTGTGCACCGGCCTGATTCTCTCACCATCAGAGGAAAAAGCCGGTGAGCAGGGTTTACCGGAAGACATCCTCAGGGAACTTCACCTCGATCCTGGGCAGGTGTCCCTCTACCGCTTAAGCCGTCCCCTCTACCGCGAGCTGGATATCTTCGGAACCGGGGCCGATATTCTGGTAGTGCGAACACCTTCTCTCCAAACCTGGCAGGCAGATGAAACCACGCCGGGATGCACCCTGATGATTCCCTTTCAGGACCCTGAAAATACCGGCGCGGTTATTCGAAGTGCAGCCGCTTTCGGGGTCAGGGAGATCATCCTGCTTCAGGAAGCAGCCAATCCCTATCACCCCAAAAGCATCAGGGCCGGTGGAAGTGCTGTCTTTCGAGTGAGTTATCGCAAGGGCCCATCCATTCAGGAGATTCAGCCGCTTATCCAGGCAGCGCGCAGAAAGGAAGTCCATCTGATTACCCTGTCTATGGAGGGAGCTGATATCAGCCGGTTTGAATTTCCGGACAGCTTCATCCTGCTGCCCGGCCTCGAAGGCCCCGGCCTGCCCCAAGACCTCAGGTCCCAGGCCCTGGCCACCCCTCTGGCCATCCCCATGGAGCCCGGCCTTGAGTCGCTGAATGCAGCTACGTCTGCGGCCATCGCCCTGTATGAATGGAGGAGGAAAAGGAGGAAAGAATAATAGAAAAGGTTTATTGATACGGCCTATTGATGGTGAATGATCCTTTCGTGTTCTTCAAATCCTGCAGCCACCATTTCCAATTTCTTGTCCAGCCGATCTATTTTTCTATCCAGATGGTCCGTCTTTTCATCTATCTTTTTATCGAGTTGGATGACCTTCTTATCGAGTTGGATGACCTTCTTATCAAGTCGGGCGACCTTCTTATCAAGTTGGATGACCTTCTTATCAAGTTGGATGACCTTTTTATCAAGTTGGATGACCTTCTTATCAAGTTGGACGACCTTCTTATCAAGTTGGACGACCTTCTTATCAAGTTGGATGACCTTCTTATCAAGTTGAGCTATCTTTTTATCGAGTTGCTTATGCATGGTAAATATCATAGCCTGGGTTTCGTCAATTCTTTTATCCAGTTCCTCTGTCCGCCTGTCCAGCTTTTCACTTAAAGAGGCTACTCCTTCAGCTACCACCTGAACCTTACCGGTAAGATCCTCAACCACGATGCCAAACCGATGCATAGTATCTTCCATGATACCAAACCGATGCATCATAACACTTTCAATAAATTCTTTCAGTTCACTATCCATGCTTTATATCCTTATTTTTTACTCCCCTCCCTTTATTTGTGAAAACAAGAAGCCGGAGGAAAAGACGAATGAGAACCTGTGATACAGGAGTCCCATGCCTTTTTCGTTATTCTACAATATAAACCGGGAAATTGCAAACAGCTTGTTCAAGCAAATTGAGCATGACCTTAAGTTCCTGGATTCAGCTATGGCTGCGGCTATTATGGCTCTGCGGCTGTTGCCTTTATGGTATGAGTAAGCAGTATAAATGAAGAAGGAGACAAGGCAGCAGCAATAAGCCATTGGGATTCACTTTCGACTTGCTAAAGTTAACTGGAGTTATTATAATTTATCAATAGATTGCCTTATCTCGAAGAGAAGTTCCCCGGTAAAGTTATTGCTGGAGGAAAAATGGGTTTATTCCTCCCATTTTTCCGGTAAGGAGGTGAGATTGGATAAATAGAGATCATTAGTCTTAACGACCTGCGTGCATTATTCAATCTACAATTCAAGACTCAATAGTGTTGTACTCGATGATGAGCCCATTTGGTCCATCATCCAGTCCGCGCCTCCCCCCAACGGAACAAGATGGCCACGGCAATGATACTCTCTTTCCCCCACAATCCATACACACAGCAGGACTCAGCGCCACCGCATTTACTCTGATACAAGCCACGATGATATAAACCCATGCCAAGGGCTCATGAACCAATCAGCTTTATCATTGGAAGGAGATAAGACCATGCAACATAACACCGGAAGCAGTACTGTCTTCTTGAATCAAGGCTTGGGGAGGATACCTGCCGCTGATAAGTTCGCATTCAAACTCGTGCCACTCATGGTGGCTGTCATTCTTCTGTTGATGATCTCAGCAGGTATGGCTGCCGATTCTGCTACCTGTCCGCCACCTGACGGTACTCCAAAGAATGGTGATGCCAACGGAGACGGATGTAATGATTGGCTTATCGATAGAGAGACCGACCGCCAGGGAAACCAGGTGGAAGTCTGGTGTCTGGACCTGGGGGCTGCTGGTCCCGGTGGCGGTGATTCCTTTGGCTACAGGTATATCCCCCAAGGGGGAACGCCTGTCTGGGTAGGCAAGTGTGCATTTAATGGCGGAATTAACCGGTACAGCAAGTCCATGGATCCCAATACCGGTCAATGGAAGGGATTGCAGTGGAAAAACTGGGATGATAGCAGTACTGATGGTGAAGGAACACCAGGGGTGATCGATGACTGGTTTTGGACCTATGATATACCCCAGAGAAAGTTGACTACCAAAAAAACGCACGATAACAGAACCATTGCTCAACAGGATGGCAATGCGCCGGTGGATTTTGGCGATATTACCTTCGCGAGTCTGCCCGTTCAAGGCCCTGACAATAATATCCTGGCCCTGATGGTTGATCCGGTTATCACCCTGGTCAATCTCTCCACCGGCCCGCTCTGGCATTATGGCCTGCGCACGCCGCCAGCCCATAGTGAGTACAGCATCGATCCCTGGCTGCTGGCGACCGAGATCAAAGCAGGTGACAGGCTGATCATGAAGGGTCTAGACGCTGTCGAGGCTTACGTTGAGGGAACCGCAGCGCTCCCTGAATTTGGTGCCTGGATGCTCACCTCCATGACTGAGGACTCGGTTACCTTCACGGCCTCAGTTGATGCCATTATTCCACCAGGCACCTTGATCGATGGTTTCAGCTTTTTCAGCACAGGTTCCGGAGGGCAGATCGAGTGGATGACAGCCGGTGAGAAGATCAGCTTTGTCGAAAAAGTATATGGTCCTGTTGCCCAGCCCTCATCAGGTATGATCTTCAACGAAGATGATTCAGGGATTCTCGATATTGGAGGCACCGCTGCCAGGGCAGGAATGGGCACCCGGATACCAGTCAGAATCCAATCCACAGCCAGGGACATCTATGCCTTTGGCTTTGATGTAACCTATGATCCAAAGGTGCTGGAGTACACAGGCCATGAGCGGGGATATCTGGTGGCCTCATTCAATATCTTCGAGGTCAACCGTATCCTTCCCGGCAGGATAAGGATAGGAGGGGTATCAGCTCAATCCGCTATCCCTGCAGGGGCAATCGGCCACCTGGTCTGGTTGAACTTTACTGTCATTGGCGGCCGGGACAGGGAGTGTTATCCCCTGAGCATTGAGGGAGTGTCCGATGATCTGGCCCGGGCTCCGGCAAGTGGCGGGTATTTCTGCGTCCACAATTGCACCGGCGATCTCAACGGAGATGGAACAATGACCCCGGGCGATGCCCTCATTGCTTTTCAGTGCTACTTGAGCATCGGCCCCTGCCCTGATTGTGCGGATATAAATTATGACGGTCAGGTCACTCCGGCGGATGCACTTTGCATCTTCAGGCAATATATGGGTTCTCCCGGTTGTTTTCCCGATGAAATCCTCCCCCGGAAAAAGTCCTGCCAGTTAGAGCTTCCGATACCTGACGAGAATATAAGCCTTACCCTTTCTCAACCGGTTATTAAAGCTCCCGGAGAATCTGTTGCCGGTAAGGTGGTCATTCATGCCGGACAATGGAACAAGGACGAATTGCCCGGCCTTGAATCCTTCAGTTTTGTCCTGAGGATTGAGGACCCTTCGGTGGCTCTGTTCCCTGACCAGGCCACCTCCTTTGAGCATATTTTTGATTCTTCCCTGATAGCAGACGATGGGTCCTATCAATTTGCCTTTAAGCTGGTCGGCTCTCATCCCGGACAGATTTCCGTACTTCCTTCCCTGAAGTGGACAATCCTTGGTGAAGGAGCATGTGCTCTGGCTATTAATGGGATTTATGCTGGCTGTGCTCTTGGTGAACAATTGAATAGCAATTGCGTCTGCACAGCTATGGCCGATATGCCCGCTCCTGGATCCTTGGCGTGCAGTCTGTTTCCGGAAACTTTTCGGGCAGCATGGAGGTCATGAAATTGTTCAGGCCCTTCGCCCTACTGATGACAGGCATTCGCTGAAATGCCTCTGAGGTATCAGTGAATTTCCCGTGGAGAGAAGGCAAGAGCCGTCCGGATTTTGCCTTCTCCCTGTTTAGAGCCTGCTCACGTTATATTTTACCCGGCTTGACTCCATATACCTTTATGCTCCTGACTATATTTGCAGCCTCTTTCATGGTCTCAGGTGGTATCGATAAGTTATTTATAATTGCTTTTCCCGTAGGATCATTCGCCATGCAATCGATAGAAAAAGCTGTTTCATCGACTATCCTGACTTCCTGAAATCCTGCCGTTTTTATCATCTCAAGATATTCATCCCTGAGTATTGCCCCGGCGAGACAACCGATATATGCCTCAATAGAGTTTTTAATAACATCAGGAAGCTCTCTCAGTAAGACTATATCCGAGACCATCAGCCTGCCGCCTGGTTTTACCACTCTGAAGGCTTCCCGAAAGACCCTTCCCTTATTCAGGGACAGGTTGATAACGCAGTTTGAAATCACCGCGTCGACGGAATTATCAGCAACCGGCAGATTCTCGATCTCACCAAGTCTGAACTCCACATTTTCATAATCACCTTTCCTGGCGTTTTCTCTTGCCTTTTCAACCATCTCCGGCGTCATATCCACGCCGATGACTTTTCCCCTCTTACCAACCTTGTCCGCAGCAAGAAAACAATCGAATCCTGCCCCTGAACCGAGGTCAAGGACAACTTCACCCTCTTGCAGGGAGGCAAGGGCAATGGGATTTCCGCACCCAAGCCCTAAATTCGCTCCCTCCGGGACTCCCCTTATCTCTTCTTCGGTATAGCCGATCTTTTTACTGATATCGTGTGCCAGGTCACCGCTTCCACAACAGTGACCTTGGGGAATACAACAGGAACTGCCCTGTTGAGCTATTTTACCATAACTCTCTCGCAATGCTCCCTTCACCTTGTTGTCTTCCATGGTAATTACCTCCCTAGCGATTTTGTATCCATTATACCACAGATACGAAGGCTTATGTAATTCGGCGACCTCTCCGGCAGGCTGGCTGCTAGAGCACATTGAATAGATACATAAGGCAATAGTATACCCCGACTATAATGAAAATTCCGCCCGTGATTCGCCGTGCCCACAGCTCGATTCTGGTCAGCATATTGAATGCCCTGGCTACGGCCTGGGTGCCAAGGGCGATGAGAATGGCAAACAGCATGACCGGAAGGCCGGTTCCAAAACCGTAGATGGTGGGAAGCATAAAAGCTGAATTATGCTGCACCGATAGCGGGATGAGGCTTCCGAAGAACAGGGCAGCCGAGATGGGGCAGAAAGAGAGGGCAAAGAGGATTCCAAGCAGCCCCGCACCGACGGGAATATATCTACCTCTTTTGACTACCTGATCAATTCGTTCATCGATTGATACAGCTACATCAAGCCAGCATTTTTTTCAGCTCGGCAACGGAAGGCACCCGGCCAGTGACCTTGACCTGTCCATCGACGGCCAGGGCAGGAGTCATCATCACCCCAAAGCCCATAATGGCCGTGATATCGGTGACCTTCTCAAGCTCGAATTCCAAACCAAGCGCTTTGGCGGCTTCTTGCGCACTCTCGGCCAGCTTCCTGCATTTTGGGCAGCCTGTGCCCAGGATCTGAATTTTTTTCATAGTTCACACCTCATGATATATTGTGGACGGATTCACAGTGGATCAACATCAGTATCAATCACCTTTGCACTCAACCAGCCCTAACTGTTCCCTGGCTGTAGATTCAATAACGGATTCCACACAGTTGAGGAATTTCAGAATGCATGGCGTCCTCAGCCGATAATAGACTTGAGTGCCATACTTTTCATCCTGAACCAGGCCTGCGCTTTTCAGGACAGCCAGGTGCTTGGATACGGTGGACATATCCGCGCCGATCCGCTCAGTAAGCTCACAAACACACTGTTCTCCCCGGGACAGCTCATCAACGATAAAAAGACGGGTCGGATGGGCAAGGGCTTTAATGACCCTGGCCCTGGCTTCACACCGGGCTTTGGTCTTGGCGTCCACTCAAATAAACCTCCTTCAGTCAGGTCAGAGAATGAAGTTAAACAAATAGCCGGTAAAAATAATGCCTGCTCCAACAATACCGGCAAAAATAATGAGGAGCCTGACCTTCATGACCTTTCGCAGAATCATGAATGCGGGCAGGGACAATCCTACGACCGCCATCATAAAGGCCAGGCTGGTCCCAATACTGACGCCCTTCTCGGTTAAAACGCTGATCAGCGGAATGACTCCGGCAGCATTGGAATAGAGCGGTATGCCGATCAGGGTGGCCAGGGGAACAGCATACCAGTTTCCTCTTCCTGCATAACGGGCCAGAAAATCGGTCGGTACATAGCCGTGTATCCATGCTCCGATACCGATGCCGATGATAATATGAGGCCATATCTGTCTGATAATGTCAAGAGTATAGGTCCTGGCATACTGTATCCTCTCCGGCCAGCTCATTGTAGATGCAATAGCAGTGTTGTGACCACCGGTCCTGCTCTGATAGACAAAATCCTCCACCAGGCTTTCCACGTTAAGATGCCCGATAACTATTCCTGACAGAATGGCGATGACCAGCCCGCTGAAGGCGTAGATCAGGGCAAGCCTCCAGCCGAATAATCCCAGAAGCAGAACCAGGGCCACCTCGTTAATCATGGGAGACGATATCAGAAACGAGAACGTGACCCCCAGAGGAACGCCTGCTTCGACAAAGCCCAAAAAGAGCGGAATGGCACTGCAGGAGCAAAAGGGGGTGACGATGCCGAGGAGAGCAGCCAGTATATGGCCATAGTGCCTCCTCTTGGCGGACAGGATGTTTCTGATTTTTTCAGGAGGCAGAAACGACCTGATAAGGGAAATAGTGAAGATAATGACAGCCAGAAGGAAAAATATCTTGATGGTATCATAGATAAAAAAGTTGACCGCTTCAGCCAGCAGCCTCTTCGGACTGAGTGAAAGAACGTCATAGGTGATCCAGTCGGCGAAATACTTAATCATGATTTTTCCTTATTACTACCATAATTTATGAACAGAATATCATCTAATCTTAATCCCTTCCTCCTCCCGGTCCGGCAACATGCCCTGAGAGTAGAACACAGAGGCACAAAGATTATATACTTTGTGAAAACGGGTGGTGATTCGGTACATTTCTCTGCGCCTCTGCGCTTTACAATCTTTTTTCCCTAATCGATTACTCATAAAATTACTCACGGTAAAAATACCCAAATGGTCAAACTCTTGTCAACCTTCAATTACCCCGTTAAATCAGTGCACTCGCGGTCAGATATGTTATCGGAGGGACTATGCCCAGGGATATCAGGAAATTACTGGCAGCAGTATTAGCCAGCGGCACATAAGTCAGGAGAAAGCTGGGATTCGGCGGCGGCAGAAGCTCATAGGCTGCTGGCAGCGTCAGTGGCGAAGGAAGCCCGACAGCATTTTTTAAGTAAGATGGCGGCCAGAAACTTACACTCTTCCAGTAAGGATCGAAATAGGCCATACCCAGAGGTGAACAGTAGAGCAGATAAGGATATGGCGCATACGGGTCCCAGGTCAGGCCAGGCTGTACCGATAATTTCGTACTGGTTGTCAGCGAGGTAACGATCGGGGTTGGCAAGCCTGTGGCTGAATCGATCGGTGACAGGAGAGGAGACCACAGTGGCCAGAGGGTGTTGTATGGAGGCAAGGCAGCCCAGTATTGAGCAGCTCCGGTGGCCGTTGCATACCCCAAAAGCAGAGCAGCTAAACCAATTATTACATAAACCTTCAAAAAGCTTTCAGAAAGTTTCCCCTTGCTTATCATGGTAAGACCTCCTTCCTCGATTTAATCTGACTTCTTTGCTTATTTGGTAATATAACCAATTAACCAAAAATTGTCAACGCTTTTAAGAAGGGCTTATTGATTACTGACCATTGGCTGTTAACTGTAAGTTAATGGATGAAAAAGTATAATCATAAACTTTTGCTTTCTCACCTCCCTTCATGCAATAACCCGGAAAAACCTTCCCACGAGCTGGAAAATAGCTTTCCAGCTCGTATTCTGGATAGTTCACAAGGCTTTTTTTGTTATGTCTTCTCCTTAAAACGACCACCAGGGCTGGACATCAACCAGGAACCGGGAAGTTGCCAAACCTCCCCGCTGATCGAAAGCGGTTATTTCTACCCGGTACAGACCGGGGAAATTGGTCTGGAAGGTCCAATAGGCTTTTTGTCTGCCCCTCTCATCCGTGTCAATGACCATCGATCCGATATTGCAGGAATAATAGAGCTCCTCGTTATCCGGGTCACGAAAATCGAGCATGGGCGGACCGAGAATGAAGAGCTGGCCGGCCCTTATTACCAGTGGCGCGGTATCGTTAAAGTCTCTGAGGATGCGGGGGCTATGGTTGAGCCAACTGCCAGGCGTAGTGGCCAGGATCTCGAAATAACCGCAGGCCATAAGTCCCCGGGCATCGGTTACCTGGACCAGAAGACGGTGCATTCCCTCGAATTCAGGAGTAAAGGCAATCTCACCGGTTGCGGGATTGATCAGAGATTCTGCCCAGGGGCCATACTGGTAGGCTGGCCATTCATCAATGGTTGCCTTCCAGGTAAGATTTAACTGATCTCCAGCCCATGAGCCATCAGGATTCAACCAATCCTGGTCCGTAGCCACCAATTGATAACGATAGGGTTCCCCGACAGTTGCCATCTGTTCATGCAGGATTTCCAGCTTTGGTGGATGATTGCTGACCGGGTAGTTAACCACACTTAAGGGGAAAGTCTCGACATCGGTTCGGCCATGAGCATCATGGACCTGGACCGTTATCACCAGATTCTCAAGAACTTGAGGAGTGAAATTAAGGCAGGCTATATGCGGCCAGGTTGTAAAACCAAGATCGAGCAGGTAATTCCCATACTCAGCCACGGCCCTGGGGTGATACAGCCGAACCCCGCCCGCACCAGGTGTTGTATAGGGAATGGTCTGCGGGTCATATGCTGATATCGAGTCAGGATCAGCCAGAATACGGGCAGGATCATAGGGCGTAGGCAGATCAACCATACAGGGCCGGTATGGATTGATCAGGAGTTGGGGGAGCAGCCTCTCCGGGATGCAGATATCTTTGCCTCCTGCATCTTTGCTGTTAGCTATCGGCACCGGACTTAAGAATGTTGCCGCAGAGCCATGAGCGCCCCAGCCGCCGACAGTGGCTGTCCAGAACAGCGTATCCCGATCAGCCGCAATGCCACCGGGATCAGGATTGGAAATATGGCCGGGATGAGCTTTCCCATCAGCCCGGATAAACCTGCTGGTCAGATCCCGGACCCTGGAAATATTCACTGCATTGGGATCGTTTTCCCGCAGCTCATATTCGTTCTGCCAGATATCCAAAAATACCTGATAGTTCAAATCCGCATCTTTGGCATAGCAGTAATATTCGAAGGGCTGAAAGATCTGGGCGGATTGGGGACCGATCTTGAATAAATAGGGAGCTTCGCCATCAACAGGAGTCGAATCTTTCATCAGCCAGAGATTATCGAGACGGTATTCATTGCCGATGATCCTGATCTCCTTAATCCGGCCTGCGACCAGTCCGTGATCCTGAGAGGCTTTGCTGATGATAGCCGAAAGGTTGGCTTTCAGTGTATGCCAGGAGCCATCCTGGTAATTTCGTCCAATAGGTACCTCCACGGTAAACGGGTTCCTGGAGGTATTTTCCGGTCTGCTGAAATCAAACTGACCACTCTGGACCGCCTCAAGGTCCACTTCCTGGTTAAAGCCGTTAGGTATAAAGCTGATGGCAAAAGGATACTCGCCCTGATCAGGGTCATTAGCCGTTCCCGTAGTTCCCAGTACGATAATCTTGAACCTGGTGAACCACTCGATTCCCAATGGTGCCCGGATATCCATCCACAGCAGATCAGCCTGGACACCCGGATCTTTGATTACTTTCTTGGTTGTCAACTGCCAGTCCGAGGCCGGAATAATGGCATTATAGCCTGCATAGACATCCAGAACGCGGCTCCCCTGCTCAAGATCGAGCGCGGTACGGAAGAAAACCAAAAATCCGAAAGGCATGCCACCAACCGGATACCGGTATTCACTGGTTTCCCACCCGTGGGTCCAGGGGACATCCCAGTACTCGAAGTTATCGACCAGAAAATCTCCCCGCTCATTTTCATAAGGAACAGATACCGGAGAAATCATGGTGAGCGCATCCTGGTATCCTGAATACTGTGCCCTGGCCAATTTGCTACTGCCTATCACAACGGCTGCCAGGAAAAATCCGATGGCAATCACTCTTTTCAACTCCTTCTTCACTCTCATGGGACCTTCTCTCCTTGTTAATGAGTATGTTATTCAGAAGCTGGGGCTCTGGTAAATGAGTTAAGGCTCGTTTCAATAATATTGGGAGTTTTGAAGAGGTTTAAAGTCGTGCCCGAAGATTTTCCAAAAGTGAACCTTCTTCACTTGGCTCATATTTCCGTGGTAATTTATACTTTGCTGGGTAATGACAAGCCGAATGACGGCCTATCGCGAGAGCTATTGACTTATTATGAGCAAGCGTTTAAAACGCGCAGGAAAGAGTTGCTGGATTACTCTGTACCTCATCAAACCACCTGAATAGTTATAATTGCATTAATCATGCCGAACAGGTCTCATACCCGTATTCATTAGTAAGCGTTTTTTCAAATAAATGGCCCACTAGGACCAGGACCGAACCAGAAATTTCGGTGAGGAATATGTGTATGGTATGCAAAGTTATTCACAGGTCATGGATTTTATGATTTAACTTCTTGTTTATTTAGTCTTTTTTCCCCTAAGTATATGAAACAGAATACAATTCCTTGAATCTGTCTGAAAACTATCCGACAAAACTACACGCCCCAGGAGGCTGTCCAAGGATGGAGTCGAAATTGACAATCTCCATTCTCAGACAGCTTCCTCGAATATCATCTCCCCTGTCATGGCTGAGGCTCCTCATAGGTACCGTCACCTTTGCCAAGAAGAATGGAAATATGCCCGGAATTCTCATTGGCTACAGCTAAATCCACCCTGCCGTCCCGGTTAAAATCAGCCGAGATAATCGAGGATGGCTCATCCCCTGCCGGATAGTGGACAGCCTCCCTGAAGGTGCCATCCCCCCTGTTCAGCAGAACGGATACGGTCCCGGAACCCTCGTTGGCTACAGCCAGGTCAGGTTTTACATCCCGGTTAAGGTCAACCGAAACCATCGATGATGGTTCATTTCCAACCGGATAATAAACGGTATCTTCAAAGGTGCCGTCACCCTTGCCAAGAAGGATGGAGATTGTGCCTGATTCCTCATTAGCCACTGCCAGATCCTCATTGCTGTCCCAGTTGAAATCAGCCAGAATAATCGAGGAGGGCTCTTCTCCAACCGCATAGTGAGCAGCCTCGGTGAAGGTGCCATCACCCTTGCCGAGAAGAATAAGAACAGTCGAGGATTCTTCAGCGGTTGCAGCCAAATCGAGATTTCTGTCCTGATTGAAATTTGCGACAATAACAGGTGAAGATGCCTTTTTCACCTTGGTCTTGACCGGCGTTGAAAAATGACTATCCGCTGCCTGAGCATGGCCAGCCGCCCGAACCGGCCTGCCCTGAATTGCAGCCAGACCGCACATGAGCATCAGGCAAAAAGGAAAGAGAATTTTTTTCCGTAAGTTTTCCATGTCAATGTCTCCCTTAATGTTCAGAGTTGTGCTGCTCAAGTACACTCTTTCCATACTTGGTCGGAAAGTTTTCTCCAAACCCTGACTTACGGCAATATCCTATTGAAAAATATCCCAAAAGCGTATATTATAGCCATAATGATAACCATAGGCGCTACCACGAGCATAAGGTTCAAATTTCATGTCCCTGGTGCAGATTAAAGGCCAGATTGAGCGTATTACCTACATCAACGAAGAAAACCGCTATACCGTGGCCAAACTCTCCATGCCGGGAAAGAGGGATCTGGTTACCATCCTCGGCAATTTCCCCTCCCTGTGTCCGGGAGAAATGGTCAAGCTTCTCGGTGAGTGGGCCAACCATCCGAAATTCGGGCCTCAGTTCAAGGTGGTCAAATATGAAACCATCATTCCGGCCACAGTCCACGGCATCGAAAAATACCTTGGCTCCGGCCTCATCAAGGGTATCGGTCCCATGATGGCCAAACGCATTGTAGCCAAATTCGGGGTCGAGACACTCGACGTTATCGAGAACCAGATCGGCAGACTCAGCGATGTCCCCGGCATCGGCCAGGGCCGTCAGGAGATGATCCGTAAAGCCTGGGCCGAGCAGAAGGAGATCCGGCAGGTCATGATCTTTCTCCAGGATCAGGGTGTAAGCACGACCTATGCGGCCAAGATTTACAAACACTATGGCAATGACTCCATCAGCGTGGTTAAAAATAACCCTTACCGGCTGGCTGCCGATATTTTCGGCATCGGTTTCCTGACCGCCGACCGTATTGCGGAAAAGGTAGGCATACCGAAAGACTCCCCCCTGCGGGCCGAGGCCGGCATCCTGTATGTTCTGAATGAAATGTCCGATGACGGGCATGTTTACTATCCCTATGAGCCATTGGTCGAAAAGTGCAGGGAAATGCTCGACATCAGCCGGGATGGAATTGTTCAGGCCCTGGCGGCTATCACCTTGCAGAAAAAAATTATCATTGAGGACCTTAACTCTGACCTTGAAAATTTTCATGAAAACAATAAGGCTGTTTATCTGGCCAGGTTTCATACCTGTGAACGAGGGATTGCCAGCCGGTTGCAAAGCCTGATGAAAATGCCCAAGTACCTGCGGCCTCTGGATATCGGCAAGGCCATTCAGTGGGTACAGGGGCAGCTTGGGATAACCCTGGCCGAAAAGCAGGCCCAGGCCGTCAGGACGGCTGTCGAGGAAAAGGTCATGATCCTTACCGGCGGCCCCGGAACCGGCAAGACCACCATTGTCAAGGCCATCATCAGGATCTACGAAAAGCTTGGCAGGGAAATCATGCTGGCCGCACCGACCGGCCGGGCAGCCAAACGCCTGGCCGAAACTACCGACCGCGAGGCCAAGACCATTCACCGGCTGCTGGAATTTCAGCCCAAGAGCGGATCCTTTAAAAAGAACGAAGAAACACCTTTGAAAACCGATGTGCTGATCGTGGATGAAGTCTCGATGATCGATACTGTTCTGATGTATCACCTTCTGAAGGCGGTCCCTCTGTCCGCTACCCTGATCCTGGTCGGTGATATCCACCAGTTGCCTTCGGTCGGCGCTGGCAATGTTCTCAAAGACCTGATCGATTCTGGCTCTCTCAAGGTAGTTGAGCTCAACGAAATATTCAGGCAGGCCCGCGAGAGCCTGATCGTGGTCAATGCCCACCTCATTAACCAGGGGCAGATGCCAGAGACCAGGCAGGCACCGGAAGGAGAATTACTTGATTTTTACTTTGTTCAGGATGAGGAGCCGGAAAAAATTCTGTCCTGCATTCTCGGACTGGTCAGGGAACGGATCCCCAAACGGTTCGGATTCGACCCTGTGTCGGAGGTTCAGGTGCTTACGCCGATGCATAAGGGTATTTTGGGCTCGGCCAATCTCAATGCCGAGCTGCAAAGAGAGCTCAATTCCAGCCGGAAGGAACTGGCCAGGGGAGGGAGGATCTTCAAGCTGAACGATAAGGTGATGCAGATTCGCAATAATTACGATAAAGAGGTCTTCAACGGAGACATTGGCCGGATCTGCGGCCTGGATCTGGAAAATCAGGAAGTAAGGGTAAATTTTGACGGCCGTGAAGTGGTTTATGACTTTCTGGACCTTGATGAGCTGATCCTGGCCTATGCGGTTTCTGTCCATAAGTCCCAGGGAAGTGAATACCCGGCGGTCATCATGCCGCTCGTGACTCAGCATTATATGCTCCTGCAAAGGAACCTGCTTTATACAGCGGTAACGCGGGCCAAAAAACTCGCTGTTCTGATCGGAACCCCGAAAGCCCTGGCCATAGCTGTTAAAAATAACAGGGTCCTCAAGCGCTATACAAGACTGGCTGAGCGGATCAGAAATATGCCTCCAGCCTCCTTATCAGAACCTGGAGAGAGTTTAATACCTGAAAAATATTATAAAAAAACCTCCTGAGATAGCTATCTTCGGAAAATATGTCCGATGCAAGGGTAGAGAATATGTACAAGAGCCGATGGGAGGACAAAGGAGCAGGGAGAGAAGATGAGATAGAGAAGGCAGGACAAAGTTGATCAGACCTGACATTATGGGTAGCTTCTCTGAGTGAGGAAAGACACTCTCTGGCTCTGGCTCTGACAGGAGCCGCTTATATAAGGAGGTGGAATCATGGCAAACGCAAATCAAGGAATTAGCCCACAGACACAGGCCAAGGAGGGCGATACCGTAAGGGTTCATTATACGGCCAGATTTATGGACGGCACGGTATTTGACTCTTCAGTCATGCGTGAGCCTTTGGAATTTACCATAGGTGAGGGACTGCTCATACCCGGATTCGAGCAGGCAGTGGTCGGCATGCATCCCGGAGAATCGAAAACCGAACAGGTTTCGGCAGAGCAAGCTTATGGCCCTCATCGTGACGAGATGGTCCTTGAGGTTGATCGGAACCAATTTCCGTCAGGACTGGAACCGGAAGTTGGCCAGCAGTTACAGGTACGCCAGGCCAATGGACTCATAACCGATGTGACGGTAACCGATGTCCATGACTCGCGGGTAACCCTGGACGCAAATCATCCACTGGCAGGAAAAGATCTGGTCTTTGATATTCAATTGGTTGAGATTGAATAATTCCTTTCGGAGTGGATGTTTCACCGGGCGTTGAAAAGAGCCTTAACCAGGCCATCGGAACGCTGAGAAAAGCGACAGGTGACGCCGTGAAGTTCCAAAGACTTCACGGCGTCACCCCTGATCCCTCTGCGCCCTACCAGGGCCTATTACATCGCAGTGGCACTGTAATCCTGACCATCATCTATACACTCATGGTTTTTACCCTGATCTTTTGGCACACAAACAGTGACACTTCCAGGACATTTTTTCCCGGCAGCGTCTGTTGCAGTAAACGAAATTTTATAGACCCGGCCATTACCCTTCTCCAAGCGCTCAGCGCGGAGGAAGGCTGTGTCTGTACCGACCCCGGCAGCATCCGGAGCATTTTTATCCGCGAATAATCCTTTATCCGAGATTGTAGGCTCATCGCTGGTAATACTGGTAATGACAGGCTTGGCTACACCCAGAATGCCAACCTTGACCATTTTATTGTCAGGCGGCCATATCTCCGTTACACTGGGCTCGGCAATAATACCAGTGCATGAAGAGCATATGAGATCCGATCCGTCACAGTCCTGATCTTTACCATCCCCACACTTTTCTTTGGCTGCCGGGGAAATGGCTGGATCATTATCATCACAATCTGCAGGACCACATTCTCCGGCCTCGGCATAAAAACCATCTTTATCCTGATCTGTACATATTGGTTTATCAAAACAGGATGGCTGTCCCAAATATTTCTTAAACAGGCAGAGAGCATCGAGCGGAGTAACGGAGCCATCCCTGTTTACATCGACACAATCAGGACAGGTATCGAGTTTAAGAAAACATTTAAAAACAATAAGAGCATCCAATGGAGAAACGTTTCCGTCATGGTTGAGGTCTCCATTGCAATTATTGATCTTGACACAGCAGCATCCTCCTGTGGAGGAGAAATTGGCAAATCCATCGATCAGCTTATCTACAGTCAAAGGATAGCACTTCTGTTCCTGCCCGCCTTTTACCTTGAATTTTAACTTGACCAGATAGCCGCTCGCCCCTTTTGGCATCCCGCTTCCGGTATCCAATCCTCCTATTCTCTGCCTGCCGGGAACTACCGTGTTCACTTCGAACATTTTAAAAGATTTTACTAAATCGCCTCGTTCCCAGCTTAAAAATTCCAATATATCCGGATCATAGGTAACATCGAAGCCAAAGGAATAAACTGCGGACGGTGCAGAGTGTATCCGCACGGGGACAGTAATTTCATCACCCATACTCCCTTGAGCCCCTTCAATGTCGAGTGTGCCTGACTCCTGTTCCACACAGCCAGTCGGACATTTGTCCCCTCCTGCACAATCATCGTCTTTGCCGTTGCAGGAAATTTCAGTGGCCCCGGGATGGACGGTTTTATCTGTGTCATCACAATCCGTTTTATCTGATACATACCCTGAAGGAGGTGCACTGGCCTGAACCGTGTCGGCAGGATTTCCATAACCATCTTTATCTCCATCCCGATAGTAGGTGGTATAATTACATACTCCTTCATCTATCCTGCCATCGCAGTCATTGTCCTTGCCATCACAGACCTCTGAGCCGGGCTGAGGTGCAGTACAGGCAGTCCATTGGCCATTCTTGCAGGTTTTTTCTCCCGTGCCGCAGGCAGTTGAGCAGCTCTGGGTTAAATCCTCATCTATCCTGCCATCGCAGTCATTGTCCTTGCCATCACAGACTTCGAGTTTAGGCTTGAGAATAGTACAGGCAGTCCATTGGCCATTCTCGCAGGTTTTTTCTCCCGTACCGCAGGCAGTTGAGCAGCTCTGGGTTAAATCCTCGTCTATCCTGCCATCGCAGTCGTTATCCTTGCCATCGCAGACCTCAGAAGTAACGTTACTACAGATAAAAAGCTCATAAGCTCCCATGTCATATCCAGCACCATAAGGCCTCGAGTTGCCATCCTTATCGAAAGAAGGGGCCCCCATACTGGTTCCGGCATCGATACAGGGTGAGGTAGGCTGCAAATGAAAATTTCCGGCGGTTCGATCAACAAAGAGAGGGTCAGCATCGATATTGCCTTCGCCGACATAGTCCCCCTGAATATCAGAGTAGGTGACTGAGAGATCCAAATCTTTTTCATGGTAGATTTCATTTGGAACGTCATTCCAGAAAATGCAATTAGTAATACTCGGTAAAGAGGAATCGCAGTAAATCCCGCCACCGTTGATAGAACTATTTTCGAGTAAAGTACAATTGACAATGGTCGGTGAGGATGACGCGGTGCAATAAATCCCGCCACCGGAACGGGTGGCAGTATTTCCATTTATGACACAATTAGCTATGATCGGCGAGGCGGTGGTGCAATAAATTCCACCACCGGAACGGCTGGCTCTGTTTTGAGTTATGGTACAGTTAATTATCCTCGGTGAGGAGATGTAGCAATATATTCCACCACCGAAGGTGACAGAACCATTTTTTATGGTAAATCCATCCACAATAGAATCACTGTTCTCTTTACTGTGAAAACGGAACCCTCGACTTGAGTCCTGACAACTAATAATACAGTTTGAAGGACCATTTTCTGATTGAACGGTAATTGCTTTACCATTAAAATCAAGGTCATTGTTCCCTTCTCCGGTGTAGGTTCCATCAGAAACCAACACAATGTCACCCGTGGCTGCAGCATCGATTCCATCCTGGATTGTAGGCTGATCAGCCGGTACACGGATAATTGCTGCTCTGGCGCAGGGAATATAAATTAACGCTGATATCAAACCAAAGACCAGACTTAATGGTAATACCTTTGACTTTTTCATTTTTCTCCCTCCTAACCATAATTTAAAAGTCTATCTCACGATACTGTCAGACCACTTTTAAGACGTAGAGATTACGGAGTCATTACTCGATAATTTTCTGCGGGTTGAATACCTCAGGTAGTTACGGTATTTTCATGGATAATTGAGCGTTATCAGTTGTCAGGGTAGTTACACAGGGGGTAAGATAGTTATCGCGGAGCTTATGGAGAGGGTCTTCGCAAGCCGCAGAGCAGTCGGATATCGCCAAATACTGCAATGAGTTGATGCATAATACATGCCAAATAGCTGCTTGACAATTCAACCTTCAGCTAGAGCTTATATTACTGAATAGTTATGGATATATATATAAGTTATTGTAACAATAATAGTCGATTTTATCATAAAATGGGATAATCAGTGTAACCTTGGGTTACATGTTTCCATCCTTATAATAGTGAAAAGCCTTATAAAACCGGCAAATATCGATGTTAACAATGTTAACGCCTTCGCTTCTGGAATTGGAGACGAAGGTGACTGATGGATGATGGAAAGCAGTGCTTTTCTCCCTCGCCCTCTTTGAGGGCAAGAGTGATCCGTGAAAGTGATCCGTGGATGATTAACAAATTGATAATACTGACGGAGTTTGCATGCAAAATTTCTTGACAAGAACATGACCGAAAAAATATAATATAGGAAATATGCAGATTAAACTTCACGCTATCATATCCATTGACCCGCGAAAATTCAGGCAAAAACGCATAACTTCTTCACCACGAACTTTCCGGGCAAGATATCTTTCTTGCTGCTCTCCTCATGGGTGGAAAAGTCATGGAGCGAATTCTCCCCTGCATCTGAAATTCTGAATACGGTAAATTTCCTGAGTCGAAGGTCCGAAACAATCAGTTGTTGTTTTTCCCAGCTCGCAGTAATTTCCCCCAGCTATCTCTATATGTCCGTGTCTCAGGAAAAGAATAATGGACATATTTTCAGCTTTGTTTTTCATAATCTTATTCTTGGTCCGCCAAGTGCCCTCGATTGCAGTGAGAATATAACGCATAAGGTTTCAGTGAGGATAACAATGAAAAAAAACCAGAGATTCATGTTTTTCAAAGCCGCAGTTACCAGGGTATTTCTTCTTCAATTCAGCTTACTGGGTATCCTTTTTTTACCGACTTTCTCCATTGTTCCGGTTTTATTTTCAGCCAGAATATGCCGGGCAGGGCAGCGGGAAACCATATACCTCAGCAAGGATCTGGCTCCCTATTATAATCAACTGCAAAACTTACCCATGCTGGAGGCGGTTATCCGAAGCGAGGAGGACTTTGTTCTTTCGGTTGAGGTGGAAACTCAAAGCGGGCTTCAGCCGACGGTGTGGATCGATTACTTTTCGGGTGAAGGAAGCAGTACCCTGACTCAAGGGGGAGTAATCAGGATTCCGCTCGGAAAACTGAAGCCTTCCGAGTGGGCAACGCTCCAAAGGGATGTGGCCGGTGATCTTCAATTGGCCCATCAGACATTTTCTTCGATCAGGAGGGTGAGCCTGCGGGGAAGCCGGTTCGATGTTCGCACAATCAGGTTCTTTTCGGACAGCGATGAACTTCTGATCGATTTTCCTTCTCAGGATGGCAAAACGATCTTTGCCCTTGGCTGGAATTCGAATGATAACCGGAATTGTTTTCAAATTGTGCAGGCTCAAGGCAGTACGGATGATCCGGATTCCTACCTCCGGGTGGAAAGTATTACCTCACCAGGCACAGGCACAAGCGCAGGCACAGGCACAGGCACACTTCCCGCTTCAACTAACTTTTTGCTGCCGGATATTAACACCGGCTTTGGCAGTGGAGGATGGCATTCCGGAGTGAGTGATACCGGATGGTATTCCGATGAGGCTGACGCCTGGCGGTATTCGTCCTCAGGCTATTACAGTCCCCTGGGATTTTACCCCTCTCCCTTTATGCCTTTTTCTCCCCTGATGAGTCCTTTCAGCCCCTTTGGCATGGGATTCGGCGGGCCATTCGGCATGGGATATGGGCTTTTTGGGGCTCCTCTGCTGGCCATGGGCGCATTTGGACCGCCCCTGGGCGGCCTCGGCGGTTTGGGCCTTTTCGGTGGACTCGGCGGCATGGGAGGGCTTGGTCTTTTCGGGCTGGGAGGTGGTTTGCCGGGGCTTTCCAGTATTCCCAATCCCCTTTGGGGAACAAGTACCGGTGATACCTTCTACAACAAGCTGTTCGACTACCTGTTTGAGGGAGCGGTACCGGTTTCCACTGCTGCCATTATCATCGAGCCTCCGGTCAGTCCACCGAGCACCGTACTGCCGACAACAGTTCCTGTTCCGGCTGTGGCCACTACACCCCTCGTCGCCCCGACAATACCCCTTACCGGAGGACCGGGCGGTGGTGGGGGTGGTGGAGGTGGTGGCGGATTTGGCGGTGGGGGTGGAACCGGCGGGATCGGCGGGATCGGCGGTGGGGGTGGTGGAGTAATTCCATAAATTTTTGCAGTTTCTCCTCTTCAAATATCATAAGCCGGGAACACAGGCTCAAGAAACAGGCTCTCAAGTCAGGGAGATCCACGGGTTAGGCGCTTTTCCCTGCCTGAGGGCCTGTATTGTTTTCAAGATACCCGCAGGGTGAAAACCGGGCGGGTATTTTTCTGTGATGATGGCTTTGCTTGAGGGTGGCCAGGTAAGGGTAAGAGAAAAAATGAGCCGAAAAGGTATGCATTCAGCAACCTGGCAGCACGCTGCAACCTCGGCGGCAAGTGCTGACTGGATATTCAAATGTGGATTTCCTGGTGGAAGAACCGAAAAAAATATGGTCATTCTCAAGACAAAAAAACTCACCCGCCGCTTTGGAACCTTGCTGGCAGTGGACGCCCTGAATATCTGCGTAAAAGCCGGCGAGGTCTTTGGATTGCTTGGCCCGAACGGGGCTGGCAAGAGCACGGTCATCAAGATGCTGACCACCCTGCTGCCGCCAACTTCAGGCACGGCTTCGGTAGCCGGATTTGATCTTGCCCGCCGTGCTTCTGATGTGCGGCGCATGATAGGGTATGTACCTCAGATACTGTCTGCCGATGGCGCTCTTACCGGTTATGAAAACCTTCTGGTTTTTGCCAAGCTCTACGATCTGCCCAGGGCAGAGCGCAAAGACCAGGTGCGGGAAGCCCTCTCCTTTATGGGGCTTTCCGAGGCTGCCGATAAGCTGGTACGCACGTACTCAGGGGGAATGATCAGGAGGATGGAAATAGCCCAGTCCCTGCTGCACCGGCCAAGAGTGCTCTTTCTCGATGAGCCGACCGTGGGTCTTGATCCCCTGGCCAGAATGACGGTCTGGAAGCACATCGAGCAACTGCGGGCCAGTTACGGCACCACTATTTTTCTGACTACCCACTACCTGGAAGAAGCCGATGCCCTGTGCAATCGGGTTGCAGTGATGTACCTTGGCAGGGTGGTTGCCCACGGTACACCGGCCCATCTCAAAGCCTCAATCGGCGGAAACGGGACAACCCTGGACGAAGTGTTTGCCCACTATACGCGCGATGCATCAGAATCAGGAGGAAATTACCGTGAAACCTCAAGAACAAGGCGCACTGCCAAGCGACTTGGCTAGCCCGTTCCCCGCCCCGGCTCATCTATTATCCAATCCTGTCGTTCAGTTTCTGGATAAGACGCTCACCATAACCGGCTTGGAAGTTCGGAAGATCCGTCATGACCCGACCGAGCTGATAATGCGGGCCACACAGCCGGTCCTCTGGCTTCTGGTGTTCGGTCAGGTGTTCACTCACAGCAAGGTTATTCCTACCGGACAGTTGCGCTACCTCGACTTCATGGCCCCCGGCATCCTGGCCCAGAGCGTGCTGTTTATCGCCATCTTTTATGGCATTGCCATTATCTGGGAGCGGGACCTGGGGATCATTCATAAATTTCTGGCCAGCCCCACTCCGCGATCAGCCCTGGTACTGGGGAAAGCGCTGTCCGCTGGTGTGCGCAGCCTCTCTCAGGCAATCATTATCTACCTGCTGGCCATGATCCTGGGGGTGAAAATGAACTGGTCACCCCTGGCGCTCCTGGGCGTCCTGGTGATCGTGATGCTGGGTGCAGCCTTTTTTTCCACCTTTTCCCTGATTATTGCCTGCCTGGTTAAAACCCGCGAGCGATTTATGGGTATAGGCCAGATTCTGACCGTACCGCTCTTTTTCGCCAGCAATGCCATCTATCCGATTTCGATGATGCCGGCCTGGCTGAGAGTGATAGCCAGAATCAATCCGCTGACCTACGAGGTGGATGCCCTGCGTACCCTGATGCTGGCCGGGAGGATGAGCTCTTCCTCCACCACCAGGCTGGGGCTGGATTTTGCGATCCTTTTGGCAGCTACAGCTATTCTGGTAATTATCGGCGGCAAGGTGTATTCGAGAGCTGCTGTTTAGAACACTCCTTATCAGGGCTTTTGACGCAATCCCTGCAATTTCCTTTTCAACTCATCGATCTTTCTGTCCCGCTCCCGCAACGCGACCTTATGATCATATCGATCGGTGTTACTCATGGCGCTGCTCATACAACCGGCAGGCAAGCCTTTCTTTCTGGTGGCTGAGACTGTTTCCCGGCAGTCAAACCAGGCTATGGTGTAATAACAATGATCCAGGTCCACTTCATTGGGATAAAGCGTTATCGAGCTGGTAGTAAAGATTCCTGTTTTGCCAGGCAGTATGGCTGTATCGGTGACACCTTCGACATCCGGCAGGTAAACGGCTGTACCCTGAACAAAATTCAAAGGCGCAAGGCCGATCATTGTACCATCCCCATCTTTCAGGATAAATGTTATCGAGCCAAAGAGGGCCGTTTTGATCCCCCGGTTTTTTATCCTGCCTGACAGCTCCAGAAAGCCGTGGTCATCGGCAGAGTTTGATATTGGACCATCCACCACCAAATCAGCATCCGGAGGGGAGGTTGTGTCTTCCCTCCAGTCAATCTCATAATCATAATAGAAAATATTTTCATCCGGGATATCCGTGTACACTGCAAATCCGCCTACATCACCATCGTGTTCCAGAATGGCATTGCTTTCAACATCCACTTCAGTCAAGGTCTTGTTCGTGCCCTGTACATAGGCAGAAGAGGTAGACACGGGTTCAAGCGGAGTCAGGGAAGCATCCAGCAGGGTAAATGTTATTTTACAGAAAGTTGCATCTACGATGCCCAGATTTTTCAACTCACCGAGCAGCACCGTACACCCTTGGGCATCTACAATCCGGGTTACCTGATCTTTATGTAACACTACCTCTGCTCCATGTCCTTGTGGCGGCGGGTCAATGTCCTGGCTGGAGGCAATCCTGATATTAATTGAATCAGTGGAGCTTGCACCGTCACTATCTATTGCCTTCAAGGTAATAATGTAAGTTCCTGCTGACAACGTATCTGGAGAAAAGAAAGGTCCAAACGCCGCGGGAGTATCCATTTCGAATGCCCACCATTTCGATGCCCACCATTGCAGTGAGTTGCCGGTCAATTGCCCGTCTTCCCGGTCAGTACCAGTCCCGCTGATGATAAGGGAATCACCTTCGGTGAAGGTTTTTCTCTGAGGGCGGGCTATGGCCGCTGTAGGAAATGTATTGACTGTATCGATAAAAGTACCATCACTTTTCCGGCTTCCATCGTTACTTTCTTCACTCCTGCAACCATGAAGCCATAAGCTCAGACATAACAAGAGGATCAATGCCGTAATCCTTCGCATGATATTTACTCCCCTCTGGTAACTTTACCTTAGTATTCTATTTATTCTTATTGAGTTATGATAAAGTCTTATGTTCATAATATTAGTATATTAATCTATCTTATATTAAAAAGTCAAGTATGAATACCTATTAATTTTATCTAGTTTTTTTAAGTTTAGTATGTATATGGATTTTTTGCTCTGGGCAAGATTTACTGATTTAAATCATTCAAGAAAGGTAACTACTCAGGCTGAAGAAGCTCAAGGTAGTGTTTTTCGCCCTCTCCCCCCTGGGGAGAGGGCTGGCAGGGAGCCCCTGTGGCAGGTGAGGGGCGTTAGTGGTGGGGTAGTAACTATACCGCTCAGTAAAATTGACCCGTCTGTGCTCAGATAAATTGACCCACCTGTAGTAGGTTTTACTCTTATAGCTATCATTGGTAAAAATTAAGCCCATCAACAAAAAACCCCATCCTACTCATC
>JBFLZW010000079.1:0-60405 GCA_040755755.1 bacterium
TCCATAAAGTATCTCGACCTTATCTCAATCTTGGCTTATGGTATAAATTTACCAAACATATCGTAGCTATAGCAAATTTTCATCTTCGGGGGCGGCCAAATCCTAACCCTGGCCATGAATGTTTAGTACGAATGGCACTTACACAAGCCAAGCTTCTCCTTATGAGAACAGAAAGGGCACCAGGGCACGAAGACCACGCAGAGATTAAGCTTTTTATAAGGGTGAGGGTCCAGGGCAGGGCCTCTCGTGGCATGGGCAGGATGCCCATGCCACTCTTTCTCTCTCTTTGTGCTCTGTGCCTGAGTAGTTACCTTGCATGGATATTTGTCAATGAAAAATGGAGAGTTGTATCAATTTCTGGAAATAATCCTCATTATTCGAACCAGAAGAGGCTATCTCCATCTCAGAAATGTCTTCAGACGTAAAAATAAAACAGCGTTTTAAATTTTTTATTGACAAATTTTTCCAGTTTGGCTATTATGGGAATATACTGAAATCCGGGTAAACAAATCGCAGATTTCAAGTACACAGGGTTAGGGTAAGTTGAGGGTTGGAGTGTGTACGTGGTACAGCAATTTCTGCAAGCCTATTCCTATGTCGCCATTTTTGCCTTGGTCGGTCTGTTGTATGTAGTCGTTGTCCTTACGGTCAGCAGGCTTCTTGCACCCCATCGGCCATCGAAAGAGAAATCCTTTCCCTATGAATGCGGTCTTGTCCCCATTGGAGAACCGTGGGGGCAACTGAACATTCGATATTATATTTTTGCTCTCCTTTTTGTCCTTTTTGATGTAGAAACTGTGTTTATGTATCCCTGGGCAGTTGTCTTTCGAGATATGGGATGGGTGGCTTTTTTTGAAATGTTCAGCTTCATTGCCATCATAGCTCTTGGATTAGTTTACGCCTGGAAAAAGAACGTCTTACGATGGGTATAAAGAATTTTGCAGCGAATGGAGAAACTATGGATCAGCGGCACGATCAGCCTGTCATCACCTTTGACCAGCCCCGGCTTCCGGCAGACAAAGATTTCAATATCGTAACCGGAACCCTGGAACTGGTGCGGGGATGGGCCAGAAAATCATCTTTATTCATGCTTGTCTTCGGCACTGCCTGATGCGCCATTGAGATGCTGGCTGCGGGTTCAGCCACTTACGATTTCAATGAAAGAAGCGGAGTGCTGCCGAGGGCTACTCCGAAGCAGGCGGATCTGATGATTGTCGCCGGGACTATTACCTACAAAATGCTGCCGGTCGTCAAGCGGCTCTATGGCATGATGCCGGAGCCCAAGTGGGTGATTTCTCTGGGAAGTTGCGCCAACAGCGGAGGACCTTTCCGGAATTCCTACAACGTCCTGCCCGGCATCGATAAGGTCCTGCCGATCGATGTCTATGTTCCGGGATGTCCGCCGCGGCCCGAAGCCCTGATGAACGGAGTAGTAAAGTTACAGGAAAAAATCATGAACGAGGCCAGAGGCGCTTTTCGCTCCGCCTGGGGAATAAAAAATTGAAAGGAAATGGCACACCCGATACCGTATCATCTGAAAAGAAACCGGCTGCCGGTTCCCCAAAGCCGCTCGGTCCTGATGACCTGAAGTTTATCCTGGTCAAGAGGTTCAACTCGAAAATCGAAGAGACTCAGGTGGTCAATGGAGAACTGGCCATATGGGTATCTGCGGCAAATCTTCTGGAGGTTTGCCGGTTTCTCAGGGAATCCGACCTGGCTTTTGATCATCCCCGCTGTCTGTGCGGTGTTGACCGGGAGGAGCATCTTGAAGTCGTCTACCACCTTTGCTCTACCACCCGCAGCCATAAGATCACCATTAAGGTTAAACTGTCCCGCACTGCGCCGAAAGTCCCTTCTCTCTATCCGGTCTATAAAGGTGCGGACTGGCATGAACGGGAAACCGCGGAGATGTTCGGCATCGTCTTCGAGGGGCATCCCGATCCCCGGCATTTACTGCTTTTAGAGGATTTTCAAGGTTATCCGTTAAGGAAGGATTTCTCATGCCCTGACCAGTCATAAAAAACTTCTTCTCTTGAGGTTGAAGAGCACATGGAAATTACAACAACGCAGTTTTTAAACATGGGCCCCCAGCATCCCAGCACGCACGGCGTTTTCCGTATGATGCTGGAATTGGATGGAGAACGGGTGGTAATGTGCCAGCCTCACCTCGGCTATCTGCATCGCGGGCTTGAAAAACTGGCCGAGAACCGGACCTATCCGCAAATCATTTCCCTGACCGACCGGCTGCATTATGCAAATGCCTTCCAGAATGAGCTGACCTATTGCCTGGCAGTCGAGAGACTGCTCGGCCTTGAGGTTCCCAAGAGGGCCCAGTATATCCGCGTACTGCTGGCCGAGTTGTCAAGGATGCAAAATCACATGATCTTTTTTGGCGCCCTGGGCATGGACATCGGCGCGCTGACTCCCTTCTTCTATTCTTTCAAGGATCGCGAGACCATCCTGGACTTTTTCGAAGAAATTTCAGGGGCCCGGCTCACCTTCAATTACCTGCGGATCGGCGGTCTGAAAGAAGACCTCCCGGAAGGAATTCTCGATCGCATTCTTGCCTTCACCGACCAGGTTCCCAAAATTGTTGACGAGTACGAAACCCTTCTTTCAGGAAACGAGATTTTTCTGGCCAGGATGAAGGGAATTGCCATCCTGTCCAGAGAACTGGCCATAAACCTGGGGATCACCGGGCCAATCCTGCGAAGCACCGGCGTAGCTTACGATATTCGTAAAGCTGATCCTTATTCATCCTATGAGGATTTTACCTTTTCCATCCCGGTGGGAACCTGCGGGGACAATTTTGACCGCTACCATATCCGGATGCAGGAGCTGCGGGAATCGAACAAGATCGTCCGCCAGGTCATCGAGCGCATGCCGGATGGAGACATTTGCGCCAAAGTCCCCAAGATAATCAAAATTGACGGTGAGGGCTACTTTCGAACCGAGACTTCGGTCGGAGAGCAGGGCGTGTATATCATCGGCAGGGGCGAGAAAAACCCGTACCGGGTCAAGTTCCGAAGCCCGGCTTTCGTGAATCTGCAAATGCTTCAGTATATTCTGCCCGGTGTGCTGGTGGCGGATGTGGTGGCCACTTTCAGCACGGTGGATATCTGCATGGGGGAGGTGGATCGATAATATGACCGGCTTGGGAACTCAATTCCTGGTAGCTTTGGGCATGCTCATCGGAATGCTGATTATTCTGCTGTCCACCATGTGGCTTGAGCGCAAGGCCCTGGCCCATTTCCAGTTCCGGCTCGGACCGATGAGGACCGGATACCACGGTCTGCTCCAGCCCATTGCCGATGCCATGAAGATGGTGGTCAAAGAGATGAGTATGCCTGAGGGTGTTGACAGCATTCTTTACGCTGCCGCTCCGTTCATTGTATTTATTCCGGCCTTCATGGTCATGGCAGCCATACCCTTTACCGCTACCATCAAAGCTGCCGATATGAATATGGGTATTTTCTACGTGATGGCTGTTCTATCGATCTCGACCGTAGGATACATGATGGCTGGATGGTCGTCTCATAATAAATACTCACTTCTGGGCTGCATGCGCTCCATCGGCCAGTTCGTCAGCTATGAGCTTCCCATGGGACTGTCCGTCCTGGCAGTCGTTATGATGGCCCAGACCCTCAACCTGAACAGCATTGCCCAGGCCCAAAGCTGCAACTGGAATATCTTCCGCTGGTATATTTTCAGGCAGCCGATAGCCTTTATCATTTTCTTCCTCGCCCTGAATGCGGAAATTTGCCGGGTGCCCTTTGATCTGCCTGAAGCGGAGTCCGAGTTGGTAGCCGGCTTCCATGTCGAGTATTCCGGGATGCGGTTCGCTCTCCTGCTCATGGCCGAATACATCGGACTTTTCACCCTGACTTCCATCTGTACAACCATTTTTCTGGGAGGATGGTATGGCCCCCCGGTACTTCCGGGTCTGGTCTGGTTTTTCATTAAAACGTTCAGCCTGATTTTTATCCTGTTCTGGACACGGGCTACCCTGCCAAGAGTCAGGGCAGATCAATTGATGTCCCTGGGCTGGAAGGTTCTGATGCCGGCAGCATTGATCAATGTCGTGATTACCGGCTTGTTAATCATGCTCAAGGTGTATTAGGGAAAGATAGGAGTCAGGAGTCAGAAGTCAGGAGCCGGGAGAGAGTGGTTTTTACTCTCTGCTTTTCTCTGTGCCTCTGGGCTTCTCTGTGGTGTCCTTTGTATTTGTCTTTGTCTTTTTGCAGTACACGCAATTGAGAAGCACTATAAAGGAGTAATAAGGTCATGAAAGGAATCATAACCGGAATGCGGCTTACCCTGAGTCATCTTTTCGACAAGCCGATCACCCGGCAGTATCCCAAGGAAAAGCCGGTGATGAAGGATCGGTTTCGGGGGAGAGTGGGACTGGTCCGCAGCAGGGAAACCGGTGAGCTTAAGTGTGTGGCCTGCGGGCTGTGCGCCAAGGCATGTCCGGACAATATCATTCATATCGTGCCGGGTACCGGAGATCCGGAAAAAGGGGAGAAAAAGAAATTCCCCAGGGAATATACCATTGACATCAGCCGGTGTATGTACTGCGGCTACTGTGTCGAAGCCTGCCCCTTCGGAGCCCTGACCATGACTCATGAGTACGAGCTGGCTACCTATGATAAAAATGATTTGATCTACACCATTGATAAAATTGTTGTGGATATCTAAGGACGGGTGAAAATAACAATCACCCCCACCCAGGTCTCCCCCATCAAGGGGGAGGAGAGGAAGGGAGGCTCTCCCCTCAAGGGAGAGATATCGGAGAAATCATGCAACTCGTAATCTTCATCGTTTTAGCCATTATCACCACAGTGGCGGGAATTATCATGGTTTCGGCGGATAATATCGCCCGCAGTATTTATTCCCATGTCCTTGCTCTTTTGGGAATTGCCGGTATCTATATTCTCCTGTATGCCGAATTTATGGCCGGAGTGCAGGTTCTGGTCTATGCAGGCGGCGTGTCCATCATGCTGCTGTTTGCCCTGATGCTTACCAAGCCTGCCAAAGGTGTCATCCGGGCGCTCGATCATCCGCGCCGGGCCCCGGCCTTTATTACCTCGATCGTTCTCTTTGGCCTGTTATCTTTCAGTATTGCCTATGCCCGGTGGCCGCTTCAGGCCGAGCCCTCACGGATTATGACCCCGGAGGTCATCGGCAGGGAGATGTTTGTCAAATATGTTCTCCCTTTTGAGATCGTATCCGTCATTTTGCTGGTGGCTCTGATCGGAGCTGTAGTTATCGGAGGCAGGGAGAAACAGGACACCGATAATGAGGAGAAGGAGAAATCATGATACCTCTTTCCTACTACCTGATGTTTTCAGCCGTGCTCTTCTGTATCGGTGTTTACGGGGTATTGGCCAGAAGAAATTCGATCATGATTCTCGTATCCATCGAGCTCATGCTGAATGCCGTAAACATTAACCTGGTTGCCTTTTCTGCCTATATCAGAGGATCGGATCTGGCCGGGCAGATGTTTTCCCTGTTCGCTATCGCCGTGGGGGCGGGGGAGATCGGGGTGGGATTGGCTGTTATTTTGAACCTCTATCGGTTAAGAAACACGATTAATATTGACCAGATAGACTTTCTGAAATGGTAGGAGAAAAAAATTGTCACTGCCTCTGCTTTCATTGATACTCTGGGCGCCTGTTCTTGGCATCGTCTTGATCTTTTTACTTCCGGGAAAGGAGTGGACCGCAAAAAAGGCTGCGCTTCTGAGCACCGGCATCCCACTGGCCATCTCGGTGTATCTTCTTTTTCATTTTCAGCCTGACGGGGGTTACCAGTTTGTGGAAAATCTGGTCTGGATCAAGGAGCTTGGGGTGTCTTACTTCCTCGGTGTGGACGGGCTCAATCTCGGTCTGGTGATTCTGGTCAGCCTGCTGAGCTTTCTGGTCGTCCTGTCCATGCCTCATGAGGGAGAACATGCAGGGGCATTTTACTGCTGCCTGCTGATCATGGAATATGGGCTCCTGGGAGTGTTTTTATCTCTGGACCTGATCCTCTTTTATATCTTCTGGGAAATCGTTCTTATTCCCGGCTATTTTCTCATCAGCATCTGGGGCGGCCCCAACCGGCAGAAGGCGAGCATCAAATTCCTGCTGTATACTCTCCTGGGCAGCCTGATCATACTGATTGCCATTCTGGCCATATATACCAGAGCCAACCTGCATACTTTCAGTATCCCTGCCCTGCTCACAGCAAAGCTTTCAGTCAGGTTTCAACAGCTCATCTTCTTTTTCCTCCTGATCGGTATGGCCATTAAGGTACCCCTTTTCCCCTTCCATAGCTGGCAGCCGGATGCTTATGTCGAAGCGCCCAATTCGGTCACGGTCCTCCTTTCGGGGCTGATGGCCAAAATGGGGGTCTATGGTTTTATTCGCGTGGGATACAGCCTGGTTCCCCAGGGAAGCACAGATTTCAGTTGGCTTATCTGCATCCTGGCTACGGTTACTATTGTCTATGCCAACCTCTGTGCGGCCATGCAGCAGGATCTCAAGCGGATGTTCGCCTATTCGAGCCTGGGACATATGGGATTGATTATGCTTGGGGTAGGGGTCCTGAATCCTATGGGCCTTAAGGGATCCATCTTCCATATGTTCAACCATGGAATCATTACCGGGTCTATTTTCATGGCCATCAGCATGATTGAGGATACTCTGGGCACCATTCAAATCAAGAAGCTGCGTCTGATTGTCCATTATATCCCGACCGGGGCCATGCTGTTCTGGCTCCTTCTGCTGGCTTCCTTCGGGTTTCCGGGCATGAGCAGCTTCATTGCCGAAATCTACATCCTGGCCGGCGCTTTCCAGGCAAAAGTCATCTTCGGGGTGATCGCCATGATCGGGACGATTATCATGGCTGGATACATCTTTTCCGTGCTGCCGAAGATCTCGTTCCGGGGAAACCAAAGCATCGGCCTGGATCAGGAAGGCACTCAGCAGGTGGCAGGCTACAATAAAAAGCTCATTTTTTCTCTGGTCTCCTTATCAATCATCATCATCTTGCTGGGCTTCTATCCAAAATTACTGCTCTCGACTTCCCATTCCTTTGTTGCCCAATTCATAGCCAGGATGCAGATGCCATGACAGAATATTTTAACAGAACATCTAACCGGGAGCATTTATCCATCAGATAAGGAAAGCAAAGAGTCATGAACATGGATTTGAAGCTGTTTTTACCCGAAATTATCATTTTCCTTTCCGGCACGGTCATTCTCATCGCTGATCTGTTCATGCAGGAGAAAAACAAGAAAGCTCTCGGTCTGCTGGCAGAGACCGGGTCTATCCTGGCTATCGTTCAATTAGTCAACATGTTCGTTCTTCGCCAGAGTTTCTCCAGCGAGCTTTTCACTATCGACCCCTTCAGCCATTTCATCAAAATCATCCTTCTGCTCAGCACAGGGCTGGTTATCCTGCTCTCCATCGACTATTTCAAGAAGAATATCAGCCACAAGGGGGAGTACTACTGCCTGATTCTCTTCTCCGTAACCGGCATGATGTTTATGGTTTCAGCCAGTAACTTTATCAGTTTTTTCCTCAGCCTGCAATTGACGAGCATTCCCCTCTACATCCTGTCCGGAATCGATAAAAATGATGCCCGCTCAAACGAGGCTGCCTACAAGTATCTGATGCTCGGCATGCTGGCTTCCGTGGTTATGCTCTATGGAATGACTTTTGTCTATGGATTTAGCGGGGCATGCAATTTTGAAGGGATAGCCTGGCAACTCAGCAATCTTAATCTCCATGAGCATCCGGTCCTTTTGATGTCCATGATTTTTATCTTTGCCGGATTTGCCTTTAAAGTTGCTGCTGTTCCTTTTCATTTCTGGGTGCCGGATACATACGAGGGAGCACCGACCCCGGTGACATCCTTTCTGGCCACGGCCCCCAAGGTGGCAGGCTTTGCCGCCCTGATCCGCCTCGTGACCACGGCCTTCAGTCCCCTGATCAGCCAGTGGCGGATACTGTTTGGTGTTCTTTCCATCATGAGCATGTGCGTGGGTAACCTTGTGGCCCTCTCCCAGACCAATATCAAACGGATGCTCGGCTTTTCCAGCATAGCTCATGTCGGATATATCCTGATGGCCTTTGCTGTAGCTGACCGCCCGGCCTTCAGCGCGGCCATTTTTTACCTGATGATCTATGGTATCGTCAATATCGGGACCTTTGCCGTCATCGCCGCGGTCATGCAGGGAGAAGACCATCATATTCAACGGCTTGCGGGATTATCAAAAAAATCTCCCCTGATGTCGCTTTCCATAGCCGTCTTTTTTATCTCCATGATCGGTATTCCTCCAACGCCGGGCTTTTGGGGCAAATTCGATCTCTTCGCCTCGGCCATTAACCGGGGAATGACCTGGCTGGCCGTTGTCGGCATTATTAATTCAATTATCTCCGTGTCTTACTATATAAACGTACTGCGCTATGTTTACGCAGACCGGGAGGGTGATGGCGGGGTGAATAAAGGAGTGACCGCAGCGGCCGATGGTCTGAAGATTCCCTGCCTTATGAAACTGGTGGTAGGCATTGCCCTGGCTCTGACCATAATCATTGCCACCTACCCGGAGCCGTTCATCGAAATAGCCAGAGCAGCAGCCATCGCCCTGAAGACCGAATTGTGGCTCTGAAAAACAACCAGGTTCAGTAATTCTCAATGTTCAGCAACCTCTCTAAAGGGGTTGGGCTTTCCTCCTTTTGTTCGACTTTATCCCATTGCTCATTACCCTAAAAATATTTATAATAAGTTTAACGATAACTGAGGAGCTAAGATGAGCATTCCTAAGATTGCCGTATCCAGGAAAAAAATTGCCGACTTTTGCCAGCGCAATCACATCCGCAGGCTATCCCTGTTCGGTTCTGTCCTGCGGGAGGACTTTAGACCGGACAGCGATGTGGATGTGCTGGTTGAATTTGAACCTGGACATGTGCCTGGCTTTTTCCGGTTATTCGATATGGAGGAAGAATTATCACCCCTTTTTAGCGGGCGAAAGGTGGATATTCGAACGGCAGAGGACTTAAGCCGGTATTTCCGGGATGAAGTGCTAGCGAGCGCACAGGTGCAGTATGATCAGAAATGATATTATCCGCCTCCATCATATGCTCGATGCTGCTCAAGAGGCAGTTGACTTATTCCGGGGGCGCACCCGCGAAGATTTGGATGGAGATAGAATGTTAAACCTGTCTCTTGTCCGACTGCTGGAAATCATTGGAGAAGCAGCAAAAGGTGTTTCTCCGGCATTTCGAGATGCGCATCCGGACATTCCTTGGAAAAAGATGGTTGGAATGCGAGACCGACTCATTCATGGCTATTTTGATGTAAACCTTGACATAGTCAAGGAAACCGTCATCGAGGACTTACCGCCCTTGGTTGCCCAACTGGAAAAAATCATAGCCATCGGGAATAGATGATGTCCCACGATCCTCCACCTCAGATAGTGGGACCTGTCACCTAACCCCAAGAATCAATTAAAAGGATATTTCTCTACCTCCCGGCGTTTCCCTCCTTACTTTCCCTCCACTGCCTTGTCCACGAGCTTGTTGATGCCGTTCAGGTAAGCGCGGACGCTGGCTTCGATGATATCCGTGGATGATCCGTGTCCCAGGACCTTTTTCCCATCTTTGGATATACTGACCAGCACCTCGGCCATAGCCGCTGCTCCGGAGGTAACGGCATGGACGGAATAGTCTTCAAGTTTAACCGGGAAATTAATGGCTTTATCGATCGCCTTGTATGCAGCATCTACAGGACCATCACCCAGGGCGGATTCCATAACAATAGTCTCTTCCGCCCCATCTTCCTGTTTTTTAATTTTCACGGTCGCGGTAGGAATTGCATGGGTTCCATTTATAACCTGTAAGAAGGCCAGGGTGTATTTTTCAGGCATATTGGGGATCTCGTTCTCCATGATCGAGACCAGATCCTCGTCGTAAATCATCTGCTTTCTGTCGGCAACCTCCATGAATCTCCCATAAACCTTTTCCAGCCTCTCCTGGGAGAATGGCGGATACCCTAATTCCTTGAGCCGGTGTTTCAGTCCGTGCCTTCCCGTTCTGGCGGTCAGAATGACCCGGCTCTGGGGAAAGCCGATATCTTCAGGATTAATGGTTTCGTAGGAAAGACGCTCCCTGAGCGCTCCATTGATGTGAACTCCGAAATTGCTGGCCAGTGCATTACTCCCCACAATCGGTTTGTTGCGGGGCACCATGATGCCGAAAATATGCGCCATCGTGCGGCTGGTTCTGTACAGCTCTTTGGTTTGTATCTGAAGCTGAAAACGGAAGTAATCCTTTCTGGTCATGATTCCCAGCACTACTTCTTCCAGAGAAGCATTCCCGGCCCGCGGACCAATGCCATTGATTGAACATTCCACCTGACGGGCACCGCTGATGAGTCCAGCCAGGCTGTTTGCCACGGCCAGTCCAAGATCGTTATGGCAATGGACACTGATAACGGCCTGGTTGATATTTGGAACTCTTTCCCTGATGCTGGCTATCAGGTCGCCATATGCCTGGGGGATGGCATAGCCGATAGTATCGGGAATGTTGACGGTCGCAGCCCCGGCCTCGATTACTGCCTGCAGAATGGTAAACAAAAACTCCTGGTCAGCGCGGGTGGCATCTTCAGCATAAAATGCCACATCTTCCGTGTGCTGTCTGGCATGTTTTACTGCCTCGACAGCTATCTTCAGGACTTCGTCTTTGCTCTTGTTCAGCTTCCGTTCGATATGAATGTCGGAAACCCCGATGCCAGTATGTATCCGCTTTTTCCTGGCGGCAGCCAGTGCCTGACCGCAACGGTCGATGTCTTCAGGCACGGCACGGCTGAGGCCGCAGATAATCGGACCTTCGATTTCCTGAGAGATCAGTCGAACCGACTCGAAATCCAGGGGAGATGATGCGGGTGAACCCACTTCGAGAATGTCCACTTTCAGTCGGGAAAGTTGCCTGGCTGCGTCCAGTTTTTCTGAAGGAACCAAGTAGTTTCCAGTTGCCTGCTCCCCATCTCTCAACGTCGTATCTAAGATAAATATCTTTTCCTTCTGGTCTTTCGCGTCCATAGTTTAGATCCCCTTGGTTTTTAATTTACCCGGCTTTTTTGTAAAAAAGAACAACTTTCTACATCTCTGAGGACAATAATCGAGTACATCATGTAGCTTACATTGCATGCTAAGGGCTCATAAGAAAATAATACAATGTGTTAGTTTTGTCAAACTAAAACTAACAAAAAATGTCATACCTTCTTATGTTTTTTAGGGGAAGGGTATAATAATATTAAAATATTTAAATAAATAAAATTTACGCTATCGTCCATACAACAGGCCGGTCATCGGCAACAAGAGAAATGATGTGATTTTGGTACCAATAGTGCTCAATATTCCAGATTCGATGTTCATAATGCAACGTAAGATGTCTCTCGTCCGGGATAGCAGCTACCTTACAGACCCGCAAATCCCTGAGTCCCGCTCCCGTAGCTTTCGTCGCTGCCTCTTTGGCTGTCCAGTAGCGAAAAAACAGGTTCCAGTCGGCATCTGGAGAAAGCCGCCATTCATCGGCAGTCGCCAGGCTGGCGAAAAGGTCCTTGTGCCTGCGGGGCAGAAACTCCTCCACATCAATGCCGATTCTTTCCCCACTGACCACCGCGGCTACACAGCGGCTTTTGTGAGATAAAGACCAGTAGATACCATTGACAGGCAGAGGAGCACCCCGCTCATCCTTGGAAAGAGGCCCCAAGGTCACTCCGCTTTTTTGGGCACTGAGGGCCAGGGCCTGCCGGGCGGTTTTCCGGAGGAGATCGACTTTCTCCCGACCGGATAGCATATCCGGATCAGGATAGGAAACCGATAGAATGACGGGATACAGAGCTGGAATACCCACAAGGATTTAACCTGATGTTATCTTAATGATTATGGAAATCACGAAAGATTCCGAATGGCTTTTCGAACGATACTCTTGTCAAAATAGTTTATCGACATGCCTGCATCGACAACCAGGGTCTGGGCATTGATCCCACTTGACCGGCTGCTCAGGAGAAAGGCCACCACATTGGCCACCTCGCGGGTAGCCAGGGCTTTTTTTCGCAGAGTCAACTGTTCGGCAAAGAGATAGTAGTCGATATATTCAGGAATCCCGGCTGAAGCGGAGGTTTTCAGGAGCCCGGCGCCCACGGCATTGAATCTGATCCGGGAGAAGCTGCTGAATGATTTGGCCAGAAAGCAGATCGTGGAATCCAGGGCCGCTTTGATCGGTCCCATGTAGCCGTAACTTTCCGCAGCCATACGGGTGGTTGAAATGGACAATGTCACTACCGAAGCCTCCCGCTCCAGAAGAGAACTGAAGGTCCTGGCGATGTGAATCAAAGAATAGCAGGAAATATCCACTGCCTGTAAAAAGTCTTCTTTTATTGTCTCATGAAAGGGTTTTGCACCTGCGCTGTAATTGGCAAAGGCGATGGAGTGAACCAGACCGGCCAGGGTGGAATGGTCCCGCTTGATCTCATTAGCCAGCCGTTCGATATCTCCCTCTTTTTCCACATTACAGACATAGATCGGGCTGCCTGCCGGGAGGAATTTCCGGGCAATTTCCTGGATTTCACGGGTTTTAACCGCGTAGAGGACTTCAGCTCCGACCTCTTTCAGCACCTGGCCCACATGGAAGGCCACACTTTTGCGGTTGGCCACTCCGAATACCAGAATTTTCTTTCCTTCCAGGTCGAGAAAACTCATTCACTCTCTCCCTTGTCGTGAACCAATGTACAGGAAAACCTGGCGGTCACGACCGTCTTTCCCGAAACAGCCACCTTTCCTTTGAGAAAATACACACTGCCGAGAGTTTCGACCATTTCGACTTCAGTTTCCATCAAATCGTCGGGCTTGATCATGCTCCGGAATTTGGCATCCTGGATTCTGGTCAGCACCGGCACACCCTGGCCTGCGGCAGCGCCGGTTTTTTTGGCGATCAGAATGGCGCCGGTTTGAAAGATGGATTCACAGATCAAGACACCCGGCATTATAGGATTGCCAGGATAGTGGCCTTGAAAAAAGGGATCTTCAGGCCGCACCCTTTTTGTGGTCTTGATCCGGTCCTGAGAAAGCTCGCAAATGGTATCCACAAACAAAAAAGGATGGCGGTGGGGAATAGCCTGGTAAATCTCTTCGGAAATCATGGTTACAATCCTCCAGTCACTTCAAGAGTTGCTCCGGTAATGTAGGATGCCTCCTTTGAGGCCAGAAATAATACAGCCTGGGCCACTTCCCGGGGAGTACCGAAACGCTTCAGAGGTATCTCTTCCCGGTAAGCCCGCCGCCTTTCCTCCGAAAGGTCCTGAATGAATTCCGTATCAATGAATCCTGGAGAAACACAATTTACAGTAATACCCCGGGTAGCTACTTCTTTGGACAGCACCCTGGTCAGGGCTACCAGACCGGCCTTGGAGGCTGCGTAGTTGGCCTGACCGGCAAACCCGAACTTTCCGCTGGGAGAGGTAATGTTGATTATCCTTCCATACTGCTGGTTCATGAAATTGCGCACCGCAAATTTGCACATATGATAAGCGCCCGAAAGATTAACCTCAATCACCGCTTTCCAGTCGGATTCTTTCATCATGCCTAACACCGCATCCTTGCGGATTCCGGCATTGTTGACCAGCACCTGGAAGCTCTGGTATCTGGCCTCCAGATAGTGATAAAATTTCTCCACCTGGCCATAATCCGCCACATCCATCGACTGTAAGTCGATACTGGGAGAGAATTGCCGGTTCTCATCCAGAAATTGTCCGGCTGCGGCCTGATTGGCATGATAGATACCCACAATGCGTGCTCCGGAATGCAAAAAAGATTCAGCTATGCTCTTGCCGATCCCCCTCGTAGCACCGGAAATTACCACAATCTGTCCTGAAAAATCGAACATGTTCGCTCCATTTTACAAACTGCTCATATATTTATCCACATCATGGGCTGCAATCACTCCGTAATTGGCAGCGCCCAGCCAGCCGGACATGATTATGCCCACTGACCCGGTGTGGAACAAGCCGCTGATTTGGCGGGAAAGGTCCATACTTACTTTCAATCCTTCGAATTTGGTCCCGAAAGAGGAGCCCTTGACGTGAAGTGCATACCGCCGAAAGGTCATGGGAGTGGCTGCCTCCGCATGGTCGATCTTATCCCGGACTCCGGGCAGGTACTTTTCCAGACAGCGGATAGTAACTTCGATCAGTTCTTTCTTGGCAGCCTGATATTCCGCGCAAGACAGAGCCGCCCAGTCGTCGTAATGGGCATTGGTTGAAGCCACGATCGTAAACCGGTCGGAACCGGGCCGGATGGACGGGTAATAGAAGGAAAAGGTCCGGCTGGTGGTATGCCTGCTTCGAAGCTCTTTGGGATCAAATGTGGGGGATTCCGAGGTAAAGAGCAGATCCCCTGCATAATCGATGCTCTCTCCCTGCCTGATGCCGAGATATACCTGGCAACTGCTGTTATTGACCCTCACTTTCCGTACCTGTTCGACAAATCCCTGGCTAAAGTACTCATCTCCTACCAGATCATGGATAGTGGACAGCAGATTGGCATTGGATAATACGGCCTTGCAGCGAATGGTCTGTCCATTGTTTATCTTCACCGCAGCCACTTTCCGGTCTGTGACCAGGATCTTCTCGACCAGGCATTTCAACCCGATATCCACGCCGCTGCTTTCAAGCTCTGCCTGCATCTGCCTGATCAGCCGGTCTGTGCCGCCCTGGAAGGTAAATACTCCTTTACTCATGAAATTCGAAAACACAATACCATAGGTAATAGCCGGATCATCGAGGTCAGAGCCATTGGCATAGGTTATCGGCTCCATCAGCATGCGCATCACATCATCCCGTCCAGGGAAAAACTTCTCGAACAATTCCCTGGCGGTCATGGTCTGATCGTCATAAAAATCCATGTCCTGAACAGCCTGGAAAAACCCGCAAACCGCTTCTTCGCTGATGCCGAACCGCTCCTTGAGGATGCGGGTAAAATCCCCGGTATCGAAGGTCGTGGTGAGGGAAAACTGAGGGTTATCAAAGCGGATTTCCTTGAGCTGGACAATGGACCGGGCGATTTCCGGCGACCAGTACTTGCGGCAGGTTTTAATCATGCCGACCGGAAATCCATGCAGGGAAACATCGAAGATGTGTCCCCCCTTTCTGGTAAACCAGGTGGCCAGGCCGCCAAGCTTGCCATGCTGCTCCAGGAGCAGCACGGAATAGCCGCATCTGGCCAGGCGATGAGCGCCGGTAAGCCCGGCCAGGCCGCCGCCGATGACAATAACGTCGTATTCTGCCTTCTTACGATCGAGAGAATTTATGGCTCTATCCTCATCATGAAATCCTGGGTAGTCCGTGCCGATAATGTGACACGACGCAGAAACGTAATTATAGTATATCTGGTATAGCAAATCAAATAATTTCCCGTTGATATTGACATATTTATCATATTCTTATACAGTTAGAAGCAAGGGCTGGTGTTTTTGGCAATGATATGGCGAGGTTGCCGTGAGCAGAAACGAGTATTTACTCATCAAGTCGAAAGTCAATATTATCCGTGAGCTTCAGCGAAAGCGAAAGTATGCGGAGGCTGAGAAGGAGATACAGGATGCGCTTCAGGAGCACCCGGACAATGGGCTGCTGCTGAATTGCCTGGCCGAAGTATATGTGCGGCAAAGGAATTACCAGGAAGCCGGCCTCATCCTGGATCAGAGGCTGCGGTCCAATCCACGGGATTTTCAGGCCCTGGCCCTGACCGGAGAGCTTAAGGCCAGTCAGGGGCTTTACCAGGAGTCCCTGCCCTACTTCGAGCAGGCCCTTGGCCTGAAAGAGAGCAGCTACCTGTACTCACAGTTCGTGCGGGCACTGAACCAGGCCGGCCAGGAGGAAAAAGCCCTGAATGTGGTCAATACCGCCCTGGAAGCCTATCCTCTGGATGCTTACCTGCTGGAAGAGAAGGGGAAGATACTCAGGAAGCTGAAAAAGTTTACCGAAGCTGCCCAGGTGTACGAAAAGGTTCTCAAGGCTGATCCTGACGACTCCTTTGCCTACAAGGAATATATCCGGATCAAAACCTCCGGCAAAAAAAATGAAGAGCTCATCCAGGAACTGAAAGCCATTTTAAAGGTTCCCAGCCGGGCCGGGAATCCTCACCTGCACACCCTTCTCGGCGATACCTACAAGGCGGAGCGAAAATACGAGGAAGCCGCGGTGGCCTATCAGCAGGCACTGAAACTTTCGCCGGACAACAACTATGTGCTTGGGCACCTCGGCTTTTGCTACTCGAAACTGCAAAAGTATGCCGAAGCGCAGGATGCCCTGCACGCTCCTTTCATCCATGATCCCCTGAATGAATATGTGCGGTCAGCCATCATATCAGCCTACCGGCACACCGGCAATATCTCCGGCCTGATGGCAGTCCTTGAGGAAGCGCTTCAAAAACACCCGAAAGCCTACCCCCTGATCGGCATCCTGAAAAAGCTCCAGAAGGAGTATGAAGCGCAAGGAGGGGAGAATGAGGAGAGAAAAGATTAACGCCCCAAGCGCAAGTCCTGATCCTGATATCCTGAACGAAATCGTCAGGAGGATAGTTGCAGCAGTCCATCCGGTAAAGGTAGTGCTTTTCGGGTCCGCCAGCCGGGGACAGATGGGGCCGGACAGTGACCTGGATTTCCTGGTAGTGATGCCTGACGGTGTGCACCGCCGCCAGACAGCCCACACGATCTATCGCAGTCTTTCGGGCGTCGGTGTTGCCAAGGATATCGTGGTGGTAACGGAAAGCGACATCCGCAATTATGGGAATAATGCGTCTTTGGTAATATATCCGGCATTGAGAGAGGGAAAGGAGCTGTATCGTGCCACAGGATAGGCCTATACCAGGGTCGGCATCCGATTGGCTGGCTCGCGCAAAAGGGGATATGGCCCTCGCCAGGGGCCCTCTTCCGGAGGGTGCCTTTTTGGAAGATCTGTGCTTTCATGCGCAGCAGGCGGCGGAAAAAGCAACCAAGGCCCTCTACATCCATCACGGCATTGTTTTCCGCTACACTCATGATTTGGATGAGCTCTTCGCCGGTCTCAAGAAACGGGGAATAAGGATACCTGATGCAGTGGAAGATTCTATTCTGCTGACGGGTTACGCCTGGGAAGCCCGATATCCGGGAGTCACTGAGCCAGTTACCGAGGAAGAATACCGGAAAGCTGTTCGGCTGGCAGAGGAGGTCATCGTATGGGCTGAAAAGGAGTTGGTGGGGGCACGGGGGAGCAGCAACACCGCAGGCGGTTGAGCCAATACTCAATGCCTCAAAGCAGCCCAAACAGAGGGACCTAGGGTCCCTCTGGCATCAGGACCGTAACCCCGCCGGTTGGTTTGGGAAATTCAAAGCCCATCTCCAGGGAGGAAAAATAGGCACTCGAGGTGGCGATAGAAGCATGCGAGCAAAAGACTGCCCCGCTTTTATCAAGGCTGATAATGCCTTCATTGGTATCAGGCAGAGTTATGATCGAGCTTACAGCAGGCCGGAGGTTTCCCTCTGTTCCGGGTGGCGCTACGACTACCAGTAAGGATTTCAAGGGAAGAAACAGCATGATGCCTCGCTCACGCTTGAACTCATAGCCCGCGCCCAGGGTCAGATACAGATAGTTCCTGCTTGCGGAGACGACACTGTTGCATTTTATCACAGGCTTGACTTTCCGGTGGGAAAATTCTTCGATCCAGTCAGGAGGTGAAACAGGCAGGTTCTCTTCAGCAGCCGGGGCAAGATCGAGCTTCCAGGCGATTGCTCCCAGATTCCCGAAATCTTTGATTGCCGAAAGCGTGCTGCCACTTACGCAGTAGATTTTTCCATCCGGACCGACGGTTGGCGAGGCAGGCATATTGCCGACGTGGAGCCTCCAGATTCGTTCTCCCTCTTTGTCAAAAGCATGTAACGTTCCTGCTCCATCAAGCACATAGATATGCGATCCATCGGCCGAGATAACCGGGCTTGCTCCGCTGCCCGCAGTTACCCTTGTTTCAAAAGCCAGCCGCAACTTGCCGGGGAGGTTACTCTGGCCGGGGATAAAATCTATACCGTAAAACCTGCCCTGTACTGTATTGGGTCGCTCAGGAGACTTCACGGTACCAAGAATATAGATTCGACCATTGGACGGATTCACTACCGGAGTATTCGTGATTTTGAACCGGTAACCCATAAGGCCATTAAAGGCATCACTCACCGATATCGGGCCATCCTCATTCACCATCCCCTCCCATAATCCCCGGGGAGCGATGATCCTGTAAAATTCCCCCGGCGGCTGTCCGGGAAGCTCCAGGGGAGGTGCTGCCAGGTGACCGTCATCGGGGTCAAGTACATAAACCATCCCATAAGCGTTTATACCAACAACATGGCCATCCAGAGAGAAAACCCCGGAGGCAAAAGGCCCGCTGACCTCAGAGCACTTCCATTTCAGGCTTCCATCAGCATGAAAACTGAAAAATTCATCGAAATCAGCGATATAGAGATCACCATTGCGATCTATCAGCGGAGAGCTGCAAAAGGCACTGGCATCGAGCATATAGTTTCGCCACAGCTCATTTCCTTCCCAGTCAAAAGCATGCAGATTCCCATAGTTTTCTTCTTTCCCGGTGGTAAAATAGATATGTCCTTCCGGTCCAATCACTGGAGGGGTGATGACTGCCGAATACTCGCCCTCCAAAGCAAGCCACTTTGGTTTCAGCCGGGCGGTTGTGGTAAAGGGGATGTAGTTCGAGTTCCTCGAATCCCGGTGTATGGCAGGCCAGGATGTCTGAGCATATTGAACCGGAAGCTCCCAGGAACTTGAACCCTGGCTGAGATTGCCCTCTGGTCCAGACAGCAGGTTGATGGATTCTCCCGCAAAGCCAGGACCGTGATGCCATCCAATAATGACTGACATAGTCAGGATTAAAACCGTTTTCTTCTTCATAAGGCTCCTTCCTTTTCCTGTTGAAATGCAATACCTGCCTGAAACCTTGACTATGTAATTAATCGGCTGAACGAATTTTTTTGCCGAGTTGTACGCCTGCTCCGGATGTCAGGCAGCAGGGGGAATACCGGCAAGCTTTCATTCAATCAGGTAAAACAATACCTGAAAAGGTCATTTTTTATTGCACGGCAGAGGTAAGATAAGGTTATAAGTGAGCATGGTTGCAGGCAAAAAGCAGCGAGGACCTTCGCGATATCATTCTCCTGGGAGAGCGCAAGCGATAAGTGGGGGAACCTTCTTCTGGCTCCTGGCTCCTGACTTCTGACTCCTGAGCAAAAAGTTCAATATTCACCCGTTCACAGTACGCCTGAATAAAAGTATAGAACAGAGATGTGATAACTTCAACTCTCTATTTTTTTGTATACATAGTTTACACTCAGTCATCTCCAGTTGACATCCGATGTCAACAATAATTCCATTGCCTGGCCGAATTGTATCACCATCCGAAAGATAGCGGCATATTTACGTCATTTCTATGGTACTTACATAACTTATAGCACTTATATCTTAGCGGGGTAGTCCCCTGGCTGCTTCACTATCCATCGGGAGTAGGCCATATAATGGCATAGATCCTGCATATAAAATATTCTATAGGGTTCCGGAAGAGATGGCATTATTCACCCACCGCCCGTTAGTTCCATCCTTGAAGCTCGATCGCACCTGCTCCCGGTATCTTCCACCTGAAGATAAAAGATAATTGCTTTATGTCCCTTGTATCAACCCCCAAAATCTCACAGGAGGAGATGAGAAATGTTAAAAAAAATCAGCTTTACAGGAGTATCGTTAACCTTATTGCTACCGGTATTGCTTCCCTTTTTTCTTACCCGGTCCATCCATGCCGCCAGTGTGGGTTCTGACGGCGGCATCACCGTCAGCCTCTCCTACAGCGGTGATCTTGACAGTGACATGGTTACTGACAACGATGGCCACCCCATCCTTGATGATGAGGGGAATCAGTGGCAGGCCAGGGACAAACTGGAGCATGACCTTGGGCTCTTCGCTCAGCATGTTTTTGAGATGAGCGAAGGGAAACAATACATCCGGCGAGTCCTCATCAGCAATGAGGCCAGGGCCTGGGCAAGCGCGGATATCCGCTGGGATATGGGTGCCGGGACTTCTACGGCAACTCTAGGCGGATGGACGAACAGCCTGCTGTATCACCTGAACATCCGCCGGGGCTGGAGGACCAGTATTCACGATGTGGCCTCCCATGAATTCGGGCATTACTTCTATGGTCTTTCCGATGAATACGCCAAAGATTACGGGTATTATTCCGGTCATTTTCCTGGTGGCCCCAATTTTGATGTCCGGGAAACGGTCGGTGACCCCGTCACGGTTATGAACGCCAATACACCTCACCAGTTCTGCGACCATACCGATCATGAGGTCACCATTGAATATACGCACCCTGATACCGGGACGCTGGTGACCCAAACCCTGACTCCGGCGCTGCTCGACGACGGAGACCCTGACAATGACGGCCCGATCAACAATTGGATCAATCAGTTGTATGCACTCGACGGCTGGGCAGTTGCATGCCTGAATCATACCGACATGATCGGACACCACACCGATGGAGTCAGACCGGTTATAGATTTTTCAACCATGCCTGAAGTCGAATTGAGATATGTCGAGCATGACGGCACGGTTCCGGGAAGAATCCTGCTCCTTGACCGGTCCGGCAGCATGAGCCATGAAGAGTATGGCATTCCGGCCAGTCAGTATGTTCAGGAGGCTGGCATGTTTTTGTATCACAGCTCGGAGCCGGACGATTACATCGGCACCTTCGCTTACAATCACGAGGTTGACACGCTCTTCGGTTACGATCATTACAACAGTGCCAGCACTCTGGACCATTTCCTCGATCCGACAGGTCTAACCGACATTCACCTGGCCCTGGAAACTGCTCTTGACACCTTTGAGGCCACCCATGGAGCGGACCATATCGCCGGGGCGGAAATCTTCCTGATGTCCGACGGAAAGCAGACTACCGGGGATGACCTGTGGACCCAGGTAGAGCGGGCCAGAGATGCCGGAGTCGTCATCCACACCTTCTCCTATGGTGATGCGGACGAGACGACCATGCAGAATATTTCCACGGAAACCAGCGGCGACAACGTCATCATGTCCGAGAATGACGGGAGCCTGATGAATCTGAAAATGGGCATAGTCAAATCGATAGCCAGAAAGCGCGGATGGTCCGCCATGTACAATTATTTTGGAACCCTCGAGTGGAAGGCACTGAATGATAACATTTCCTACAGCACGGTCAGCTTCAGGGTTCCTGAAAATTCAAAAGATGTAAAGTTTTACCTGTTTCCGGAAAGCGTTAATGTACAGCGGTATTCCTTCAGTATGGCCAACCCGCCTGGAACCAGCACCTATACCAGCAGCCTCGACAATACCCAGAGCAAGGGGCGGTTCTTAGGGAAGAAGGCGAAAAGTCCTCAGTCAGGTCAGTGGACCGTGAATATCATGGGAACCCGGCAGACAGGAACAACGGCCGCATACGCGGGACCGTCAGTGAGTCAGGGGAGAGTATATCTTTTAGCCTATATCGATAATCCGGACATCAATGCTCAGGTCTGGCTTGACAAACCTTTGATCCATGTTGGGAAGGATTACCCCAAAGTGCCGGTTTATGCTTCGGTTTCCAATAAATACCTTTTAACCAAAGCAAATGCCGTATCCCGCATCTATGACCCGAATGGCGTCCAGGTAGGCACCATCGAGATGTCTGATAGCGGTAAAAATGGGGATAAAATTTCTCAGGATGGTATCTACACCGGCATTCTCGATACCTCAAAGCTGGTCATTACTTCATCAACCTTCGCAACTGCTTACTTCCGGCGGGTAATCAGCCGGTTTACGATCAAGACCAGTTTTGCGGTTACGGAATCCTCGGTTCCAGCTCCGAATACGGAATATGAATACGGAACAGACTATAAGGCGATCCTGAAAAGCTTTAAGCCATCCAAATTCGATGCCTATGCGGAAGTCGCCGGGGGCCTGACGCAAACCAGTTATCAGCCCTATCTCAGTATCAAACTGGATAAGAGTATCATTATGGAACAGGGAAAACGTTACCAGGAATGGATTACCATCGGTAATGCATCTCCCGGTGCGGAAAGCCTGAGAATCAACCTTGGCCAGGGGATAAAGGTGGGAAGCATTACCGCGGATCGTACCAGGGAAAATAAGTATCTGGTTGAATTTATCGTCAGTCAAAACGCATTGTTAGGGAAACGGGACCTTTCTGTTCAGTTCGGCAATACGGTTCTCACCAAAAGCGGCTACGCAGAGATAATTCCTGGTGTCAACCGGGAAATCTGCGATGGCAGGGACAACGATGGTGACGGCAAAATAGATGAGGACCTGGTCAGAGCCTGCTCCACTGCCTGCGGGAGCGGCACGGAAGTCTGTCAGAAGGGCAAATGGGTCGGCTGCACTGCCCCCCAGCCCCAGGCCGAAGTGTGCGATGGCAAGGACAATGACTGCGATGGCAAGATCGACGAAGACCTGGTAAGAGCCTGCTCCACTGCCTGCGGGAGCGGCACGGAGGTTTGTCAGAGGGGTCAATGGGTCGGATGCACTGCCCCCCAGCCCCAGGCCGAAGTGTGCGATGGCAAGGACAATGACTGCGATGGCAAGATCGACGAGGACCTTACAAAACTCTGCTCTGATGGAAAAACCAGGGCCACGTGCCTGAATGGTCAATGGGTCGGCTGTCCCGGACCCCAACTGTGCCAGGAAAGTGATTCAGGAGAACTGGACGTGCCCGGTGTCGAAGGCAAAAAGGAGGGAGAAGTCCGGATTCCGGTGAGGATCCAGTCCGCTTCCCGTCAAATCAGCAGCCTTGGGTTTGAATTTACTTATGATCCGACTGTCCTGGAGTATCTTGCCTATGAGCGGGGAGATCTCGTTACTTCATTCAATATGTTTGATGTCAGCAAGGTCAACCCTGGCCGGCTCAGAATCGCCGGGATATCTACCGCCAGCGGTATTCCCAAGAAAGCAAGCGGGTATATTGTCTGGCTGAAATTTAAGGTAACCGGAGGGACGGAAAATATGTGCTACCTCCTCGGCCTGGAAAAACTGGCCGATGAGCTGACCGGGCTTTCCTCCAGTCATGGCTGTTTCTGTATCAGAACCAATATCTGCACCGGAGACCTGAACGCAGATGGGGCAATCACTCCCAAGGATGCGCTGATTGCATTCCAGTGTTATCTGGGATTAGTCCAATGCCAGGAATGTGTCGATGTCAATCAGGATGGCACGTATTCCCCGGCGGACGCCCTCTGCCTGTTTAAGAAGTATCTGGGTCAACCTTCCTGTCTGGATTAGGTTAAACAGGATGCGGTTAGAACCTGTCAGGGTCTGAAGATAGTGTTACAGGCAATCACCCGGCCAATGCCCTTGCATTGGCCGGGTGATTGTTTTCGAGTTACCTTAGTATTACAACGAGACTTTTTCCTCTTTCATTAAGTGAACGTCTCGTTGTAGTATTAGTTAGCCGCTTTTTCAGCCTTGCTGTGGAACTCTGTTTGGATCAACGGAAATTTTCAGCTCTACACGGCGGTTAGCCGCTTTTCCTGCCGGGGTGTCATTCGATGAGACCGGCCTTGATTCGCCATACCCTACGGAACTGAGGCTTGATATATTAAGCTGCTTGCCTCTGAGGTAGTTTTCTACTGACCGGGCTCTTTTCTCCGAAAGTTTCTGGTTATAATCCTCTGAACCATCACTGTCGGTATGCCCTTCGATCACTACGATGTTTTCCGGATATTTGGCAAAAACTGCTGCCAGTTGATCAAGCTTGATGGCTTCACCTGCCTGAATCTGATCACTATTTGTGTTAAACAGTATCTGGATAGTCGCGTCGATTTTCTGTGCCTGTTCATCGACCTGAACATTCTGCATTCCGGGAACCTTTGCCAGTTCCTGCTTCTGGTTATCCAGACGCTTACCGATGAGGGCACCCAGAGCACCACCGGCTACCCCTCCTATGATGGCGCCTTGAGCTCCATGTCCTGACTGATGCCCGATGATCCCGCCCAGTGCGGCACCTGTTGCTGCGCCGATTCCTGTGCCTTTTGCCATATTGCTGGCCGCACAACCGCTTAAGTAACAAGAACCGGCTAAAAATACTACCGTTACCAGAAAAGCTGTGATCCTTTTCATGAGTCAACCTCCTTTAAGTATAAGTTTTAAGGGCCTGGAGAGCAACTCCCGGTGTTCTTGCGCCGTGGTAACTCCCCGCTTGCTAATTCAGTTGCGGTCTTTTCATCCAGTCAGCAGTTCCTCACCATAGTGCAGCTTACGGAACGTGCTTTATGCATGGTTTCCATATCATAGGGTTGATCCGGAGCGGAGCATCGTGAGAGGTCCTGCATCGGTGAGGCATTATCCAGAGCTTATCCATATCAAAAAACGTATCCTGCCATTGTGAACATCACAGTACGAATGATACACGGCGGTATTAGATAACCTTGATTGCTCAGATATTAACCTTATCGACCCGATCCCTCTCAATTATCGGGAATATGGTTCTCCTTCCAAAACAAGTTATCAGGCGGACAGCCCTCATGAAAATGGCTGCTGCTTGGTGAATTTCGTTGAAAATGCTCTCTAATCCTGATATCCTGGTTATGGATTATAGATGAGAAGAAAAACGCAATGTTTGTTACCTTATTGGCAGTTACATTTTTTATCGCCCTCCTTGTTTCGTTTATCGTTGCCAGGATGTTTACCGGGCCTGTGGACAACATCCTGAGGCGGATCATTGCTGAGGAAATCAGAGGAGCCTGGCTGAAATATTTAAAATTTGCCATTTACGTTGTTGGTATCTCCAGCGGAGTACGGATCTGGGAGCTTGAAAAGTATATCACTCCGCCTCAATATGCCAAGAACCCGAGAATCGTCGAGCTGACTACCGACCGGTGGATTCTGGAGGTTTACCGGACCGTGATCGAAACACTCCAGGGGATTGCCTGGATGTTGCTCGTATTTTTTGCCTTTGCACTTATTGCCTACGTAATCGTCAGGATATTCGAGTCCAGAAAGCCCAGGCAGACGCCGTAAGTCCCTCTGTGCATTTCCTTTTTTTCTGTTTCCTGATCTATGTCCATGGTTAATGAATAGGAAGCGGCCCTTCCCCAGAGGGTAATTTCTGAACCTGAACCGGAATCGTGCCGAATCTCTGCTCATACTTTTCAATATTTTCTTTTAAAGACAGGTAGATGATTTTGGCATCAATGGGGTTCGTGATAACCCGGGTCTGAACTTTGATTTTATTTCCCGGAGGAGCTAAAAATCCCAGGTCAATGATAAATTCCTTCTGAGAATGGACGATAATGGCCTGGTTTACATAAAGGCCTCTTTCAATTTCCTCGCTGATGCTCAGGGAAATTCGCGGCTGATTCTTGGATTTGACACTCTCTTCCTGATTCATTTCTCACATTTCTCCTTGTTAAAGGTATTAGGTTTATTCGCTACCGGACACTTTTTTTTCAATTCCTGTAATCAACCGCGAATGCACACGAATAGACGCTAATAAATTCTTTTGATTTGCCTTCATTATCGAGTCCTCTTTGTTCAGTTCGCGTTCATTCGCGTTCATTCACGGTTGTTACCTCAAAAGTGTCCGGTAGAGAGTAGGTTTAATGGAGAGTCAGTAACTCTCCCCATCTTTGCATATACCTTATAGCACAATCCGAACAAATGATAAAATCTTATTTGTACCTGGCTGGCCATCTTTTTCAATCCAGGAGATATTTCATGAAGAACATCTGGCTGGACTTCCAGGATTTGCTTACTTCACGCGGTTATGGTAAGATTTCATTATAAAATACCCGGGAAGGCAGAGGAACGAATATGAGAAGATGGGGAACCATCGGCAAGTTGCCTGAGCTGACTTTTATCCCCAGGCTAGCTTTTCTTCCAAAAAGCATCAACCAGAAAAGCTATCTCAGGGCTTCCCATAAGATACGAAATACCGGCATAAAGGAGGATACCGGCAAAAATGATAATCATCAGGGCAAGGGTGCAGGAGGTGCGGGACAGGGCGGTGAAGTTGCTCTGCCAGACCATGACCCAGATACCTGCTCCGGTCAGGATGCTGGCTGCAGTTATCTTGAGGCACGAAAAAAGCAATTTCCGCCCGCCCAGCGGTCCCATTTTTTTCCTGAGGTAGTAAAAGAGCAGCAGCAAATGCAGGATTGAAGACAGGGAGGTGGACAGAGCCAATCCTCCGTGCTTGAGCGGCCACATCAGGATGATATTTAAAAAAATATTAAAGATCAAACTGATAACGGCAGCCTTGACCGGCGCTTTTGTATCCTGGAAGGAGTAAAACACCGGGACAATAACCTTTACCGCTGCATAGGCAAAAAGGCCAACCGCATACATGAGAAGAGCCGTAGCTGTGGCCTGAGCTGCCCCACTCGTGAAAGCTCCCCGTTGAAACAGAACACTGATGATCATCCGGCGGCAAATAATCAGGCCAAAAGTTGCCGGAAGCGTGATGAACATTACCAGGCGCAGGCCAAAGGAAAATGTTCCCTTCACGGCATGTATCTCTCCACGGGCTGCCTGCCCCGACAAAGTCGGCAGAATAGCCGTACCGATAGCTATACCAAACAATCCGAGAGGGAATTGAATCAGGCGGTTGCTGTAGTAAAGATAGGATACACTTCCTTCCGGCAGGAAAGTCGCGCACAGGGTATCGACCATGCTGTTGATCTCTGCTACCGCCAATCCGACAGTGGAGGGCAACATCAGGATGCCGATCCGGCGCAGTCCCTCATGCTGAAGATCCACGGTAAACCGGAATCTCATCCCCTTATGGATAAGAATGGGCAATTCAAAGAAAAGCTGGAGCATCCCCCCCAGTAACACTCCGATGGCCAGACCGACAATCGGCTGCCTCAGTCCGGGAGCGATGAAATAGGCACTGCTGATGATAGCTATGTTGAGAATCGCAGGGGAGAGGGCTGGTATCAGAAAGTGGTTAAAAGAATTCAGAATACCCATAGCGAGGGAGCCGAGGCCAATAAAAAAAATATAGGGAAAAAGCACCCTGGTCAGGAGCGTGGTCAGGTAAAACTGCCGGGGAGATTTCCGGTATGCCGGAGCACAAATCATGACGATCCAGGGAGCGAACAGGAGGGAGAGGGCTACTATGATTGTCAGGGCGATTAATACCAGGCTGATCACCTTGTTGGCCAGATTCCAGCTCTCCGGCTGCCCTTTCCTATGAAGGTATTCGGTAAAAACAGGAATAAAGGAAGAGCTTAAAGCCCCCTCCCCCATAAGGCGGCGAAGGAGGTCCGGGAAGCGAAAGGCAACCAGGAAGGCATCGGTGACCATTTCCGCTCCAAACATATTGGCCATAACCATATCTCTCAGGAATCCAAGGATACGGCTGCAGAAGGTAGCTCCGCTGATGATTCCTGCTGAGACAATCAGATTTTTATGGGTAACCTGGGATTGCTCTCCTGACGTTGCCACGTAGTTAGACATTACCTTTCGTATTTGTTACTGATTTGCGCCAGCTATCGGTCAGTAAGTTAGCAAGTTTGAGCGAAAAAGTGGTTGTGATGCGACAAAATTGCTGGTATAATAATAACTTTGTATTCTGGATTCTCCTCTGGTTTCTCTGATTGTGATTGCAGGGGGAAAATGCTGCATCAGTCAGAAGAATGAAAACCTATTGTACCTAATTTCCCTTGGGAAATAAACCCTTAATTAATCTTATTCATACAAGGAGTAAAAAATGGCAGAGCATCTATCAGTAAAAAAAAGAACACGACAGGATAAAATCAGAGCTTTAAGAAACCGCAGCCGACGGTCTAATTTACGTACTACCATTAAAAAGGTTTTAACCTCAGTTGCTGATAACAATGTCAGCCAGGCACAAGCTACGTTACAAGAAGCAATCTCTGCCATTGACCGGGCGGTTGCAAAAAATATTATTCACAAAAATAATGCAGCCAGAAAAAAATCCCAACTTATGCGTAAGATTAATGCCCTGGCTCCGTCTAAAAGTTAAATCTGCGAGTAAAACTCGCCGATGAAACCCAAAAGACTGGGCAATCAGCAGAGCCCGGATAAAAAAGATCAGAGGTGAGTTTTATTCTCTCGAAGCTGAAAGCTGCCTGAAAATTTTCGGGAAGACGCGCAACGAGATTTAATTATGGGAGTTGGGGGACCAAGAAGGCCTGAATACCAATGAGACCATCCGCCGATGATGCTCAGGATGGGTGGTCTTATTGAAGAGGGCGATTTCCCTCCTAAAAATTATTCCATATAATCTTATCCAGGTAAATATATAATAGGCTTATTCCTATTTTTTCATAGGGATAGAGGTGTCTTTTTATGCCCGCCGCCAGACCCCGCAAGATGAGGGAATCCGGAATCATGGGGAAGATAAGCTTCTTAATTCAGCGGCGCGATGTTCTTGCCTGATTTATACGCTTTTCAGCTACAGGGAGAAAAGTACCTACTCAGGTAGAGAGGACAGGTATTGAGACTGGAAAGGAGATAATACAACTGTCAGAGGGGCTCTCTGCTGTCAGCCTCACGAAGGTTTGGTACACGACATGGCAAATCCGCGGCCGGTTAGACTCAACCAGGGGATCGCGTACAGCCTTTCGGCCTCCAGGTTCAGCCACCCGAGCAGCTAAAAAGAGAATATACAATCTGAGCTTGACGAGGGTAATCAGAAGGAGGTGATTGCAGTAACGTTTGGTCTTTAAGCTCTGTGAGAATTCAGTTATCTTATCGAAATTCACAAAAATCTAATTGTTATTACATGTAAGGAGAGAGATCATGAGAAAGAATTGGTTATTGAAAGCTGCCACGGCTGTCATTACTCTGTTTGTTATCGGGTCGTTAGTTGCAGTGCCCGGAGTTAAGGCCCAGGAAGAAAGTAACACCGAGATTGTGAGAGAAGATCAGCAGCTCCTTTACGGCAGCTTATATGGCAGCGGTCTGTACGGCGGATATGGCCTGTATGGCAGCAGTCTCTATGGAGCTTATGGACTCTATGGCAGCGGTCTGTATAGCGGCTATTATGGCCTCGGCAGCCTCTACGGTGGCTATGGCAGCTACGGACTGTACGGCAGTGGCCTCTATGGCGGCTATTATGGCCTCGGCAGCCTCTATGGCGGTTATGGCATCTACGGACTGTACGGCGGCAGCCTGTACGGTGGCCTTTATGGATTATATGGCAGCAGCCTGTATGGTGGATATGGCCTGTATGGTGGCCTCTATGGTGGTCTCTATGGTGGTCTCTATGGAAGCATGTACGGCTATGGCAGTCCTTTTGGAATCAACAACCTGTACTACACAGTCGAGACGGGTACCGGCGTAAATTACCAGATACCCTTTATGCAGATTGCTCCACTGCTTGGCGTGGCTGGCCTCTATAATCAGCTTTTCCCGAGTCTGTTCACTCCTGCGACAACTTCGACCGGTGCTCCGGGAAGCGTAATTTTCTAAGCGGCTATCTGCCTTAATGTTCTCCATTTGCAGAGCGCAGGGGGGATATCCATACCAGGGTATCCCCCTGATTATTTTAATAGTTCCCCTCCTCCTTTCCCCCCGGCTTTTCCAGAGGAACCCATTCCCATAGCTCTCAAACCCAAGGTGACTGTTTTCTCACATTTTTTCCTAAAAAATTTGCTCATTCACCCTGTTTCGTGATATATTGTGAAGGAGTAGAGATTTAAACTGTAATTCATTAATAGAATAGAAAACAGCTTAAACATCCTGGAAAGCTTTTGAACCCATCTTTATGGCTTATATGGCAGTGTTGTATGTCAATATTCAAAGAACATACCATACAGCTAATCTTCGACCGAAAACTCAATATCTTTCAAAACTTGCCTGTATCTTTTTATCCGTTAATCCATGAAAGGGTTCAATATAAACCTTGAGTTTAATAGAAACGATTCTATGAGTAACTTAACATAAGGTGAGGTAAACGATTTGAATGCCGGGCAATTGTTCTTAAATCATACTAAATTATCTGAGCTGATCGATCCTAAGATGGTAATTTTCAATCTCCGGGGTAGGGAGAAGACATCCGCCTTAAAAGAAATGGTTGACTGTGTTTATCAGTTCCATGACTTTGAAGGGAACAAAGATGTTTTGGAAAGGATACTGGACAGAGAGTCCCTGTCGTCAACAGGGGTAGGGAATGGTTTTGCTTTCCCGCATGCCAGGATAAAAACACAGGACGGACCGATTATCTGCCTCGGAATAGCCAGAGACGGCATTGATTTTAATGCAATCGATGATAAACCGGTCCATGTTATTCTCTTGATTATCTGGAAACCGAATGTCCCCGGCCTCTTTAATCACCTGTTTGGCGGTCTGGCCAGATTCCTGCTGGGAAATCCCGGAATGAAAGAAAAACTCCTCGAAGTCCAGTCCTATGAGCAGGTAGCCCAGATTTTTTCGCAGGTCGAATTGCAGATTTCCCCTGATCACGCTAATATCCAGGGGGCCAAACTGCTCTGGAAGCTCCAGACACTGATGAATCTGCTGAAAGGTATCGGCCCCGGAGTGGAAAGGTCTCAAATTGAAAGAGAGATCAAGCTTATCCGGGAAGAATTGGACCAGTCGATTGTAGCCCGATTCGATCGGCTGACCGAGAAATTCGGGGCCGGAGTTTTTAAAATTAAAGATGGAGTATGCCAGGGCTGCATGATTAAATTGTCCACTTCACTCGCGGCTACGGTACATAACAGTAATGATATTTTCGTGTGTCCGAAGTGCGGGAGGTACATTGTCGATTGATCCTGGCCAGTAGTATGGTTTCGAGCTCTCGTTATCGATAAATTGACTATTGACTGTTGTTAAGCTCCGCCGCTGTTTTCCTTCCAGGATTACTCCTGGAGATGGCTCCCTCGTGAAGCAGGCTGGTTCTTCCTCCTGGTGTGCAGTCGTGATTTTTGCAAAAATCACGACCTTCAGACATGGCTAACACTCCCCTTGCCGGTAAACCTCATGTTTACCGGCAAGGGGTATTTCTGTCCGGAAGGAGGTGGTGGGCAAAGCAGAAAAACACGCATCGTTCTGTTTTTGCCATATCTTTTTCTCATTATTTACTAATGCCTGGTTATATGAGGAGTAAGATCATGACGTCCAAAAAAATTCTCGGTATTTTTATTGCCCTCTTAGCTTGCCTTATCTTTTCCACTGCAACTCCGAAGACCTCGGAAGCCTACTATGGCCTTGGCGGCCTGTATGGCCTTTATGGCGGCCTGGGATATTATGGCGGGCTCTACGGACTGGGCCTCTATGGACTGGGCCTCTATGGCGGCCTTTACGGCATGGGCCTCTATGGCGGGCTCTACGGACTGGGCCTCTACGGACTGGGCCTCTATGGACTGGGCCTCTATGGCGGCCTTTACGGTATGGGCCTCTACGGCCTTGGAGATCCCCTGGGCCTCGGCCTCTATGGTATGGGCCTTTATGGCGGCCTGCTGGGAGGCATGCCGGGCTTACTGGGCTTGGGCGCTCTCGCTGGTCTCAGCGGCCTGCTGGGAAACTGGGGAACAACGAGCATCACCACGACTTTCGGAACCCCCCCGGCCACAGTCACCACACCAGCAGTTACACCAACAGCTCCAGCAACCACACCTTCTATTATCGTAACCTGATGGAAGGTTATACTGCGAACGGGTGAATATTGAACTTTTTGCTCAGGAGCCAGGAGCCAGGAGCCAATACCTTCTTCTGAATTCTGACTCCTGACTCCTGGCTCCTCTGAAAAAGTTCAGTTCCAAGCCGTTTATAGTATAACTTATCCGTAAAATGTTGAACCTGGCAACAACGCCACACAGGGGGGATCAGGCCCCTTTCCTTTTCCCCCCTGTGTTTACCTGGGCCGGCCGGCCAATCGATCATCCTTAATTATAACAACAACTAACCATCCATAGTAATTACGGGGCCAGAATGGTTACTTCAATCCGACGGTTCATTCTTCTTCCCTCAGCCGTAACATTGGAGGCAATCGGCTTTGTTTCACCAGCGCCAATGGCCTCCATCCGGTTGGCGTCCACACCCAGCGATCTCAGGTATTCCATCACCGACCTGGCTCTTTCCTGGGATAGCTTTCTATTAAAGTCGCTGCTGCCGGTAAAGTCAGTGTGACCGGAAATGATCATCTTCCGATCGGGAAACATATCTGCAGCCTGTTTGACGCTGGCCAGGGTCTGGTAATGCTCCGGCTTCAAGCTGGACCGTCCGCTGTCGAAATTGATACTGCGAAGTACAATGGTGATATTGTTTGACGGGTCCAGCTTGACTTCAGCCTGCTGCTGGGGTGGAAATATCTTTTGGAGCGCTTTCACCTTTTCTTCCGCTGCCCTTCTTGCCTCGAGTGCGGCTCCGGTGAGCTCGAGCTCGGTAGAAATTCTCTTTTTGGACTCTTCCGCCTCTCTGATCCTGGCCTCAGCCTGAAGCCTGGCCTGCTCGGCCTCCTTGATTTGCTGCTGGGCCCTTGCCAGCGCCTGCTCCTTGGAGCTGAGTGTCTGATTATACGCCTCTTCCTGCTGCTTTAACTCATTGATGGCCTGATCGATTTCGGCAACCGCTACCGAAAAGCCTTTGTCAAATTCAGGCTTCACTCCCAGGCTGGAGGCAATCTTGTTGAGATCAGCCTCCCTTTGCAGGAAGAGCTTCTCATAATTGGCTCTGTCTCCCCTGAAGTCCTTAACCTTCTGGGCCAGGAATCTGGCTTTGCGGGCCTGGTACTCGCCTTCATTCACCTTCTGCATGGCCAGTTGCTCATTATAGCGGTCCTGGGCCAGGGACTGCATGGCCTCATCACGATATTTGACGGCTGACTTGTAAGTCTCCGGAGCCCACTTATGAGCACCCTCTTTTTCAATTTCCCTGATCTGTTTATCCAATCCTCCGACCACCTTGTGCTGAATGGCCTGAAGCTCGGCCAGACGATAGTTGCCGGTGGCCTCCTGGGCTTTCTCGCGGGCATTGCCCATCTTCCCCTTTTCCACCTGAGAGGCTGCATCTAAAAAGGATTTATCCGCCTTTTTATAAGCAGTCAGATCCATTTTATGCGCCTGGGCGGCAATGGCCTTGTCCCGGCTGGCGATCATGTCCGGAAAGTTGCTCTGCATGGATTGTGCGGTATCAATGGCTTTTCTGGCCAGTTTTTCCGACTCCTGTAAATGCTTCTGGATATCGGTCTTGGATTTTCCCTTTTCAAATTTGTCTTCCGCTGTAAAGTATTCTTTTGTCGCTTTCCGGTATATTTCGGGAGCAAACTCATCAGCCCGCTCTGAAGCAGCCTGATCCAGCATGCTCTTGGCTGGATAAAAAAGCTCACTTTTCGGCTCCCCAAGCTCTGTCCTGGCCGGCAGCCTTGTACAGGCAAAGGACATGATGAGGAGAATTCCAATGCTCAGGTATTGCATAACTCGAAAACTCTGTCTTTCCATTTTTAATTCCCCCATTTTATATCTTCAACCAGTTATATGCGTCTATTCTTCTCCCTTGTGATTCTAATCATCTATCGGTAGGTCAGGAGGAAATGTATTATTCTTGCAATAAACGTATTAATTTTATGTGTAGATTTGCCGTTAAAAAGTGGTCAGTAAAATTGAAAACTGGCAAATTCGAGCTGATGACTTCTTTTATCACCGGCTGGAAGGAGATTTATCCTCATGATCGAGCAGGGAGGAGAACTCAACTTCGTAGAGATGCAAAAGGGAGGACAGCAGGCCAAAAATCAATGGTCCATAGAGAACACCTGGCAGGCCAAAGGTGCGGATTCCACCAAAGATGGCCAGAAAAACCAGCAATGGGGAGAGGGCAATGCCCTTTTGCTTATGCATCAGATAGGGGCGCAGGAAGTTGTCGATAGTACCCAGGATGGCGATGCTGTAGACAGCCAGAAAGATCGCCCGTCCGGGTCTTTGGATAATGAAAAGATAAGAAACCGCTGGCACCCAGACCAGGCCGGTTCCCACCAGAGGAATAAGAGAGGCTGCAGCTATCAGGCTTCCCCAGAACAGAGGAGGGATGCCGACTATCCACAGGCCGACACCGCCCACAATCCCTTGAGCCAGAGCGGTCAGCACTGTCCCGACCAGGGCTGAGCGGGCTATGGCCTTGAGCCGGTCGATTAAAATGACTTCCTGATTCCTGGTCAGAGGGATGAGATGAAGGAAGCGATCCAGCCACTTTTTCCCATCCCGCAGCAGGTAGAAAAGGATAAAAATCATGATCCCGAACTGGATAACGAGGGAACCAAAGTCAGAGACCAGTTCTCCACCTCTGGTCAGCAGAAACTGCCCGATATACTGGCTGCCTCTGATCCCCCACTCCTGGAGGCGGCCGACTTCCAGGTTTAAAAAGGTCAGGTATCGGCTCCCCAGACGGCGAAGGTGCATCATGTACCCGGATTGAAGAATGTTTTGCAGGTTTCCCTGCTCAAGCCACCCACGGACAGCGTTTACCGAACGCACTCCCTGACTGACCATGCCAAAGAGCAAAAGCAACAGGGGAAGCACGATCAGCAGGATGACCAGCAGGCAGGAGGCAAGGGCAGACAGATTCCTTCTCCCCCGGAAAATTTTGGTTATCCGCTCATGGACCGGATAAAATATTGAGGCCAGAAGTATGGCCAATATCAGGGGATGGAGGTAGACTCTGGCTATGGAGCATGTCAGGAGCAGACTTCCTGCAAGCATGAAAAGAAGAAACCATTGGATGGGCTTTCGATCCGGCGGTTTTTTTTCGTTTTTCATGACCTCGATAAGGCTGCTGTGCTGCTGTGTGCTGACTTGCAGCAGGTTGTGTCTGTCCTGTATATGTGTAATGGGCCGACAATGACTTTCACCCTATAGCCGCTCGCCTGATCCTTTTGAGCCGAAGAAATGCGAAAGGCCGCCAACGTGCAGGCTGGAACAATGCTCAATACCAATAGGCCACAAGGCTGGTCTTCTTTCCGCAGCTCATTCTGCCGTCCCTGATCCGACCGTTTGTCCCTGATCAATCATGCCGGTTACCATACGGTTTTTACCGGATACGAATACCGGATGGCATCGGCAGTCCATGAAGTATACCATATCGGCATTCAGGGAAAATATCCACGACAGATATCCCTCAATCGGGCAATGGACCAACCATTATATACCGATCGATCCACCGGATTACTCAATCTTCCGGGTTAATCCGCTGCACTTCGTAGCGCAGGGTACGGGAGGGAACTTTGATTTCGACTATATCGCCTTCCCGTTTGCCCAGCAATCCTCTGCCGATGGGGGAATAAACCGATATTTCTTTTCTGCTGAAATCAGCATCTTTCCCCATCAGGGTATATTCCACATCCCGATCTTCATCCAGGTCATACAATAAGACCCGGCTGCCAAAGACGATCTTGTCCTTGGGCAGGTTATCCGGATTGATAACAATGGCCCTGGCCAGGCGGTCCTCCAGTTGAAGGATTCTTCCCTCGATGAATGATTGATGCTCACGGGCGGCATCGTATTCCGCATTTTCCGAGAGGTCTCCAAACGCTCTGGCCTCGGCAATTCTTAATATGACTTCGGGCCGTTCCTTTTTCTTGAGCCTTTCCAGTTCCTGCATCAATCGGTCGTAGTCCTTCTGGAGCATATACTCTTTATCACTCATCAGTTGTCCTCCAATAGTTGCGTTAAAATCAACCTTCTCCCAAGGTTACCAAATGGGAATGGTCAATAATCACCCCAAAAATTTTTATCATAGTATTACCATCCCAAAAAATCAAGAGGGCTTGTAAAAAAAGTTGGCCCTGCGGGGGAGGTCCTCCTTCCATACCTTAATACGTGCCCAAAGGTATCGAAGCAACCAGAGTGAGCTTATTTTCTCTCAACCTGCCGATAAAGATGTGCTCAGATGCCAGCGATCAGTGATTGGAAAACCGCAGGGGGGAAAGGTGAACTCTGATAATGTTTAACCATTATCATACTACCAGGGTCTGAATTACAGATAAAACTTGCCTATCCAAATAAACCAGCGATGTATTAGCGATGTATTAAAGATATGTAAAGGAGCATATGAATTCCCTCCTTACAGTAACGGGACAGCTCTGTATTTCTCTTTATTGTAAGGATGGATAAAGGATTTTTAAATGAAAATCATCCGCAAACCGCCGCCCACGAATCTTATCCTGATACTTCTGGCAGGATTTTTGACTCTTGCCAGTCCCAGCCAGGGAATAAGCCAGGTCAGTTCCTGGAGATGGAAAGACGACGTTCGCATCCGGACAGGCTGGTGGCCAACCAGGGCTGATGCGTCCTGGCAGACATCCTTTAGCGGGGCATCAGGCCATTGCACATCCAGACTCAAATACCATAATCTTGACGCTGACCTCCTTTCTCTTGAAGTCGATATCCTCCATCACGATCCTCTCTTCGGGTTGAATCTTCTCTTTGCCGTGGCTCCGATTACCAACGGACGGTCGCAGGACACTGATTATGAGAATAATATCCGGTCTTCAGAATCGAGAAATCCCGTGGATGGAAGGGTTGAGCTCTGGAGTCTGGAGGGCAGGATAATCCTTGCCGGCCAATCACCGCTTCCATCCGGTCAAAAGCAGAAAAAGTCTCACCCGTTCTGGCAATGGCAGGGGATAGTGGGAGTGCAGCATTACCAGGACAGCCTGCGCATGTTCTCCGGGAAACCCATCGTTACTTCACAAGCTGACACCAGGGAGGAAAGCTCGCAGGAGCCGCAGACAGCCGATCAGGAAAAGCCCTCCGGGTTGCTGAACTCGCATTACGACTTCTCCTGGAATGCAATCAAGCTCGGCGTAAAATCAACCTGGAAGCTCACCAAAGCCCCTCTTCCGCTGTGCCATTCTCTCGAAATCGGAGGAAAGATTACCCCCCTGCTTGCCTATTATCTTGGCACGGGAATATGGAACCTCAATGAAGATTTCGCCCAAAATCCCAGCTTTCACCATAAGGCTTATGGATATGGATTGAGTGCCGAGCTCTCGGTCGTTTACCACCCCTGGCCGCTTATCGGTTTAGAACTGGGCTGGCAGTACCTGCGGCTGGCTGCCGATCGTGGCACCGATACTACCTATTATTACTCCGGCGAAAAAGGAAAGGCGAATCTCGACGAAGTAAGACTCCTTCGCCAGGGGTGGTTTGTCAAATCCGGCATTTCCTTTTAACTGGGAGATTACCTGCTTCTTTTTCCCGCCTGGAAGAGGCAGGCATCATCTTTTATTCCCCATTCCTTATTATATTATCATCATGAATTGAAATTATAATTTATAAAATAACCGAAAAGAGGATGGATAAAATTAAGTTCTTTGTTGGATGAATATCATGATAAGGAGAAAGGATCATGGCAAACAGGATTGACGAAATCGAGGGGATTGGTCCATCCTACTCTGAAAAGTTGCATCAGGTGGGAATAGACACCACCGATGATTTGCTGAATATGGCCGGGCGCCGGGAAGAACGGGATGAACTGGCCGGTAAAATAGGGATCGATGCCGATACTTTGCTCAAGTGGACCAGTACGGCAGATCTATTCCGGATCCGGGGAATCGGAAGGCAGACAAGCCAATTGCTCGAAGCTACAGGAATAAAAACAACTGTGGAGCTTCGAGATCAGGACGCAACCGATCTTTCCCAGAGGCTCCATGACATGAATCTGAAAAAGCGGCTGTCCAAGATAAATCCTTCACCCCACGTGGTTCAGCGATGGATAGAGCAGGCGAAAAAACTTGAAGCCAAAATTACCTGACAGGGTTATTTGACAGGGTTTGGGGTATCGCCCTCTTGACCATATCTTCTTTCACGTACGGAACACCGAGGGGCTGAAGGTGGCTGGCAGACTCGGCAGAAAGCAACGCTGTTACGGATCACGGGTTCCAGATTGTGAATTATGAAGGTTGGAGATGGAAGGTTGGGGAATGAAACTCCACATTGCGGGTTTGAGATTTCCGGCTGGAGGTCAAACCCGCAATCCCCTACCTGTGACCTGTGATGCCAAGAGCCTGCTTTTGCTTTTCCCTTCTGGCCAGAATGCGGTAAATACGGTTTGACCGCCTGACAACATACCGGTGGTTCCCTTTCGGGTTGAACCTTCTCGGATTCGGCAGGACCGCGGCCAGTCTGGCCGCTTCGCGGGAAGTAAGCAGGGAGGCCGGCTTTCCATAGTAGTGTCGTGCGGCGGCTTCAGCACCGAATACTCCCTCCCCCCACTCGATAACGTTCAGGTAAAGTTCCAATATCCGCCTCTTGCTCAGGGTTTTTTCCATCCGCCAGGTGATAATCGCCTCCCTGATCTTTCTGAAGGGATTCTTGGCAGGGGAAAGGTATAAGTTCTTGGCCAGTTGCTGGCTGATGGTGCTTCCGCCAAGCTTGAACTTTCCGGCCTTGAGATCCTTTTCTATGGCCTCCTGAATGGCCTCATAATCAAATCCCTCATGCCTCCAGAACTTATCGTCTTCGGCGATAACGACTGCCCTGACAAGGTGCGGCGATATCCGGGAAAGAGGCACCCATCGCTGACGGATCTTATAACTTTTGCCCTTGTCTTCCCATTCCCGTTCCCGATAAACCATAAAAGCTGTCTTTTGGGGATTCTCTTTGACCAGCCTTGAAACATTGGGAAAGAACAGGAGATAGAAGACCGCTGCGATAATAGTAAGAGTGACCGCAAAAGCCAGCCGCCAAAAGAACCGTCTGCCCTTTTTGACACCAATCGCCTTTTTCACCTCACCCCTCCGACCTTTCTAACCTTCCCAACCCCGATTACCCGGCAAAAACAGGCTGCCGCGCGAAAGTACGCATTCCCGATGAAGAAGTACCCATTCCCGATGCCGAAGAACTACAGCCAGAATACTCCACAGAAGAATTACCGCCAGTGAGGGTACTACAAGGAATCATTCCATAATGGATCACTAATGGATCACTCTTCAAAGAATCACTAATCAGAATACCATGACCGATCTATCGAATCAAGAAAATCAGACGAATCACGGATGTTTCCCCTGTTTCTTTTATCAATGAGGATGGTGGCAATAACTATCCCCCCAACCTCTCCCCTATGGGGGCCAATGGTACTGAGTTAAGCCCGGCTATTCTCAAAAGCGGATATATTGAGCCATCCGCAAGGAAAACAGTCATCTGCTCATCCTCACTCCACGAGAAGGAAAGCGGTGTCGTGCCACCGCAATCCAAAGCGGCTAACGCCGCAGTGGATGATAACTGGCCGTGGATTGACATCTCTCACACAATAGATAAGTACATGTAGGGTGGGGCTGCTTTTTTGCCCCACCAAATACCGCACGCGATCTCTTTGTCGAGCCTAACTGGCCGCGGATCTGATGTGCAGTGTACTAAGTTCGTATTTTCAATAAGTTCAATCTATAGTATAATAGCACTTATGAACACTGTTAACACTGCATCATACATAAAAACATACACAAGCGGCGAGCTGCACCGCCGCATCGAAAAGGCAGAGCGCATATTGGCGAAATGCCGTTTATGTCCCAGAAACTGCACGGTGAACCGGATGAACGGTGAGCGGGGGGTGTGTCGTGTGGGAAGGCTTCCGGTGGTCTCAAGCTTCAGCCCGCATTTTGGAGAGGAGGCTCCGCTGGTCGGGCAGCATGGCTCAGGGACAATCTTTCTTACTTCCTGCAATCTCTCCTGCATTTTCTGCCAGAACTGGGACATCAGCCATCTCAGGGAGGGCAAGGAGATATCGATTGAGGCATTCGCTCAGATAATGGTCCACCTGCAGGGCATGGGATGTCATAATATTAACTTTGTCACGCCAACCCATTTTGTCACCCAGATTCTCGAGGCCCTTCCCAGGGCAATTGAGATGGGGCTTTCGGTTCCTCTGGTTTACAACACCGGAGGATACGATTCTGTTGAAACCCTCAAACTCCTCGACGGGGTATTCGATATCTATATGCCTGATTTCAAATATTGGGATGAAGAGGTGGCCCAACGGTTATCGAAAGCTCCAGGGTATCCGGAAGCGGCCAGGGCCGCTATCAGAGAGATGCATCGCCAGGTGGGTAATCTGGTCGTGGATGCCCGTGGTCTTGCTCAAAGAGGGCTTCTGGTTCGACATCTTGTCCTGCCGGAAGGACTTTCCGGCACCCGTGATATCATGCGCTTCCTGGCTCAGGAGATATCGCCCGATACCTACGTGAATATCATGGACCAATATTACCCCTGCGGTGAAGCCGGTGACTATCCTCCCCTCAACCGCCGCCTTACCCGAATGGAATACCGGCAAGCCCTGAACGAGGCCAGGGCTGAAGGAATCCACAGATTCGATTCTCGATCGTAAACATCTTTTGACAATTGCCACTACAATTCTGGGGCCCAGCGGGAGCGGGAAAACAACCATCCTGCGTATGGTGGCCGGGCTTGATTCCCCACTTCGGGCAGGATCTATATCGGGGATCAGGATGTTACCACTTTCCCGCCGAATAAAAGGGCGGTCAACACGATCTTGCAGAATTATTCGTCTGATGCCGGCGATCACAGCCGCCGCACTCCTTGAAAATGTTCCGGAAAGCGTTAAAAAGAGCTATCCCCTGGAGAGAAATGGCAAGGGATGAGAGACAGACTTATTCATTTTTATTTTGGCATCAAATATGAGCTTGTCTGGAACACGATAAAGGATGTTATCCCGAAGATTAAGCCGCTGATAAGCAATATCTTGAAGGAGATGTAATTCCATTGCTTATAAGAACGAAGTCCAGGATGGCACCATCTGTGACTTGGGCATGCCTACAACGGAGATGCGCTCCAGATCATGGCCGATAATCCTCAGATTGGTTTTCCTCTGCCCCGGGAGGGCGCAACCTTATGGATCGATTTTCTGGTCATTCCTGAGCAGGCGGAAAAACAGGGAACTGGCATACCAGTTTGTCAATTTCCTTCTGGATACGGAAAACGCCCGGCAAAATGCCCTGTACGTCAAAGTATCCAACGACTGATTACCTCAAAAAGTGCCAGCTCATCAAATACATCGGAAACTGATCACTGATCACTGACCACTGTCTTTACTCAAAGCGGCAGAGACTTTGGTGTACAGCTCATCCAATTCAAAGGGCTTGCAGAGTATGGTAGAAACGCCCAGGCTGTTCAGCGATTGCTGATTCAACTCTCCTGCGATGCCGCTCATCACTATTTTCCCTGGCCTGGCTGGTTGGGGAGTGGAATTAATTGTTTCAAGGAGGCTTTCTCCCTGCATGTCCTTCAATCTGAGATCGAGCAGTATCAGATCGTAATTCTTTTTCCGGATCATCGCAAGCCCCTCCCTTCCCGATTCCACAGCATCCACTCTGGCTCCGCGAAGCTCGAGGGCTTTTTTGATAAGCTGCCTGAGGCTGAATTCATCATCAACGATCAGAATCATCTTTCCCCGGAAGTTAACGGTTTTGGGGGCCTGCACCGGGGAAAACGGCACGGCACGGCCGGGATCGGGGGCTGCAAGCGGCAGGGAAATGGTAATGGTCGTCCCCTCCCCTGCCCTGCTGTGCACTTTGATTGACCCGCCGTGATCTTCGATGATCCTTCTGGCTACCGCAAGGCCAAGGCCGCTGCCGGATATCCCCTGGCCGGTGTTGTGGCCTTTGGTGGTAAAAAAAGGCTGAAAAATTCTGGTCTGGTTCTCGTCCGGGATTCCGCAGCCGGTATCCGATACTTTCACCAGGGCAAGACCCTCATCCTGACCGGTTTCGATGCGCAATACCTTCCGTGATGTCCCGGCCATGGCATGCTGGGCATTGATATAAAGGTTTATCAGCACCTGACTGATCTGGGCCGGATCGAGCAGAAGAGTTGCGGGCTGATGATGCATGACTTCCGTCCGGATACCCTGCCTCGTGAGCTGCGGGGAAACTATCTGGAGGCTTTCCTGGATCAGGGGGGCTAATTCGGTGATGATCTTTTTTGCCTGCTGCGGCCTGGCAAGGTTTAAAAACTGCCGGGCCAGACAGGTGGCCTTCTGACTGATGCTCTGGATGGTTTTCAGGTCTTTTTCAAGCTCCGGGGAAAGCCTTCGCTCCAGGAGCATAAAATCGATATATCCATAGAGGATCGAAGCAAGGTTATTAAATTCATGCGCGGTTTCCCGTGCCCGCTGCTCGATGGCAGAGAGCTGGCCGGGGGCGGAGGGCTGAGCTGGGGCGACAGACTGGCCTGGCACCGGCAGGTGGTGCCCGTCAGGATTCCTGTCGGCTGCAAGGCCGGCCTGGACCATGACCAGCATCCAGGGCAGTCCCGTCCCATCCCTGAGAATGAAGGTTCGAAGCCATGAGAAAAACGATCCTCCGCTCTTTCTCACGCCTCTGACTTCGCCCTCCCATCCATTCTCTTTGAGAGAGGCGCGAATGATCTCATCGGGGAATTTCAACCCGGTTTCCGAAGAGCCGAAAATATCAGGAGTATGATCGATCAGGTCTTCGAGCTGACAGTCGAACATCTCGAGTGCGGCCCGATTCGCATACTCGATCAACCCTGTTTCCGGGTTTATCACCAGAATAGTATCCTGCATCCCTTCCAGCAGGGATGCAAGAGGAGCAGGGAAGATGCGGGCTTTCTGCCTTTGCGGCGGGGCATCCTGGTAATACAGCGCAGAAGAGTCTGTCCGCCGCTCATCGGTGATGTTTTTCATGTTCCAGACCATACAGGGTAATCCCTTATTAGCATCCTTACAAGGTCCTTCAAGTATTCCAGGCTGTTGAGCGATGTCTACCGCTTTCCGTCACGGGAATACAAACCGATCAGTTCCGCTGTAGCCAGGGTGTTCTTCTGGACTTCCTTCTGAAAATTCATCCTGGTGATATCCCTGAGCTCCTTGGACTTCAGGGCGTAGAGAGTAAAGAAATAGCGGTGGGTCCCTGAAGGCGGACAGGGCCCGCCATAGCTTCTTCTCCCGAAATCGTTGGCGACTTCCTTCGCTCCCGCAGGCAGCGGCCCGCCATCAGGGATTTCAGAAGCGTTCCTGGGGATATCGTATACCAGCCAGTGAATAAAATTCCCTCCCGGCGCATCAGGATCGGTCATGGCAAGCGCAAAGCTTGCGGTTTCCGCCGGCGCATCGGACCAGGAAAGGTGAGGAGAAACGTTCTGGCCATCACAGGTATAGGTGGCAGGTATCCTCTGTTGATGTTGAAAGCTCTTGCTCAGCAATTTCATTTTTTTCTCCTTGCCATCGACAACCACATTACGGCTTGTTTGAATAATGGGAAAAATACCTGTAGACTTATCGTCAGTATATACAATTTTTACTGCATGCTACCCTCTCCTCCTTCCGGTTTTTCTCCTTCTTCCGGAAGGGACAGCAGGCAGGCTGCGGATTTTCTTCAGACCAGCGGGGTTTTCTTCCTGGGCATCGTCTTTCGTCTCTCCGGATGGTTCCTGAGCAATCGACATCTGCCGGGCATGCCAGGATGTGCCATCCCAACTGGCAGTGTAAATACCCCAGTCATCGGCTGTCTCTGCCTTGCCGTCCTTATCCTGTGCCCAGACAGCGAAAGGCTTGTGGGCTGTTGTATAAGCAACAGCGGGTGATTCAGCCAGAGATGGCCGGGAAATGACCCTGGGCTCAGACCATTGGCTGCCGTTCCACAGCGAGCCATAGACACAAGAGTCTTTACCTGACTGGTTGACCCAGACAGCCGCTATTTCCCCATTGGGACCGGCGGCAAGAGCGACCTGCTCATTAGTGCCGGGGAGTTTGGCCAGCGGTTTCGGCAGGGTCCACCTGCCATCTATCCGCTGAGAATACAGAAGGTTCGATATGCCAAAGGCCTGAAAGATCGCTTCGACCGAAGACCGCTCGTAATCCAGATCGTCATTGGAGGAGCTTGACCAGACAGCCAGAGGGGTGCCGCGGGAGTCAAAGACCAGGGCCGGATGTTGATGAAAGTCAATCTCCGGGGTCACTTCGACCGGACTGCTCCAGCCCTCGCCGGTATAGGTGGCGGCATAGATCCTGGTGCCAAGACTTGAGGCAGGCAGGGCTTTAGCCCAGACCGCCAGGATTTCTCCGGACTTGCTTCTGGCTACGGATGGAAGTCCATCATTGTAGATATCGCCTGAGATATCCCCCAGCACGGCCTTTCCCTCGTACACGCCACCGGTTCCGATCAGAGGTTCCTTAACCAGCTCCAGGACCTCATCCACCAGGATATTGCTGTCCGCCATGACGCGGGTCATGGTTTTACGCAGCCTGTCTTTCCTCGACTGCACCATCAGGGGCTTGGGGGAGAGACTGAGATTACCCTGGTTTTTGGAGAAATTAGGATCGAGCAATCCTGCTGTCTGCTCGGAAGGAGCGGGCTCTTCTCCCCAATAGACAGCGGGATTGAACCAGGGGCTTATTCTCTGAAAATAGGGAGAATTGGGGTCGGCCCACCACGGGGTTCTCCAGCATCCTTTTTTTCCGGCGGAGGCATCGGGATTTCGCCATCTGCCCGCCAGTTCCCTGACAGACCAATCCATGTTGAATCTGTAGAGCAGAGCTGCCCAATCCCCGCCGAATCTGAGCGCCCCGTTCAACACAATGACAGGTTCCCGGGAAACCGAATACCCTTGATTTGAAATAGTATGAGTGAATACATACGCCCCTGCCAGAAGAACAAACCCCTGAAATTTTTCCGATAAAGAGCTGAAATTATCCTGGGGACCCATGCCGATGACAATCTGAGTATCGAACTCGCGCGGAGTCTCAGGATTATTCGGAAATCTGGCATAGGAGAATGATATACCGGCAGCGCCAGCCACTCCCACTCTGGTTGTGCCAACCTGCTGGCCGCACAAATTCAGCGGGATAGGATTGGAAAGATATAAAAAGGATGTACTTCCTCCAACAGTCGCAAGCGTTTCCTCGACAGGAAAACGGCAACCCCCGGCAGGGCTGGCAGAAGTAGGTATCGCCACCTCGCCGAGATTGAATACATCAAAGCCCAGAGAAAGATGAGGACCGAGATCCAGTACGGCCACCAGTTCGTTGACAACTGCCGGAGTCAGGAAAGGAGAAGGATCGCGGGGGGTAATGCCTGAATTACCGCAGAGAAAGTAAGCTATCTCCAACTCAGCCGTGTCCCCGATAAAGGGTATGCAGCTTGGGATACTGATATCGAGCCTGGTCAGAATGATTGATACGCAGACTGAATTGAGAAATGGAGGGATAGGCCCGGTCAGGGAAATCGGGGGCGGGACCTGGCCCACCCAATTCGAAGGCGGATCCTGGACCCCATCGGCTGAAGGCGAAGGCGCTGCCCGGCCATCGGCGGCTGGAGCTGCCGGTGTGCTCTGACCCTGGTCCGCGGTGACTGGTGCCGGCAATGGGGCCTGATCTCCGGTCTCGGTACCGGAGGGAACTGAAGCTATAACCTGCTCTCCATCGAGAGGCAGACCGCTTGCGGTAATTACCTGATAATAGAGATCCGCATCATCCTCCAAAGATGCCCGCTGCAGCCAGAGCATCAGAGGATGGTTGCCGCTGTCCAGGGTCAGAGCGATGCCATAGTCATCATGGCTGTCTCCGGTGAGTGCCTGCGGCTCGCTCCAGCTTATTCCTCCATCTCCCGTAAGCGTGCCCTTCGAGCCCATGATTTTCTTGGGAGCGGTGAAGGACTCCCAGGCACAGAAAAGACTTGCCGGTTCGCTCTGATCTCCTGATGCATTCTGGTCGGAGGATGGGTCCTGGCCGGTGGATGTTGCAGTACTCTTTCCGGCCTGCGGAATAATGACAACTATAGGGCGGTTTCCCCCTTCACCAGGCATTTTTCCGGTCCTGGTCCAGGTTCCCCCCTGGTTAACCGCCCAGAAAAGCTCATTGCCACGCTCCCAGACCAGATAAGCATTCCCCTGATCATCATGGGCCAGCGACGGATTATGATCCGGCTCAATCTCCTTTTCCTGACCGGATTCCTTTTTCCTTCGAATACCTCCCGGTAATCGCGGAAGCCCTTGCAGCCTTTCAGCGGAAAGTCCTTCCAGCCCCCTGTTTTTCCCTTCTCCTCCCTGAAGCCGTCTTCTCCCTCCCAGCACCCCTGCCGGAATTGAGTTGCCCTGCACCAGGGCAAGGAGCATGACAATGAAAATGAGGCTTTTTCTCTTCAAGTTGTAAAAACACATGATGTCTTTCTCCTTATTATTACTTCCCAGACCTTTCTCAGTACCGAGATTCTTAATTGCGCAAGGCGGCGGCCGTACTCCTCCTTCTTCCCGCACGGTCTTTTAATCTCCTTCCGGACGGAAAAATATCTTTTTGCCGCCCGGGAAGGATCGTCTGTTCTTTTTCTTCCTCAGCAGGTGATTCTTCGCCAATCGACAATTGCCGGGAATGCCAGGATGTGCCATCCCAACTGGCAGTGCAGATTCTCCAGTCATTGGCTGTCACCGCCCTGCCGTCCATATCCTGTGCCCAGACAGCGGAAGGCTTGCGGGCCGTATAGATAACGGCGGGTGATTCGGCCAGAGCCGCCCGCGAAATAACCCTGGGCTCAGACCATTGGCTGCCGTTCCACAGCGAGCCGCAGACACAAGAGCCTTTGTCTGACCGGTTGATCCACACAGCCGTTATTTCCCCATCGGAACCGGCAGCAAGAGCGACCTGCTCGCTGGTGCCGGGAAGTTTGGCCAGAGGCTTCGGCAGTGTCCACTGGCCATCTATCCGCTGAGAATAGAGAAGGCCGGATTTGCCAAAGGCCTGAAAGATCGCTTCGACCGAAGACCGCTCATAATCGAGACCGTCATTGGAAGAGCTGGACCAGACAGCCAGAGGGGTGCCGCGGGAGTCAAAGACCAGGGCCGGATGTTGATGAAAGTCAATCTCCGGGGTCACTTCAACCGGACTGCTCCAGCTCCCGCCGGTATAGGTGGCGGCATAAATTTTGCTGCCAAGGCTTGAGACTTCCAGGGCTTTGGCCCAGACCGCCATGATTTCTCCGGACCGGCTTCTGGCTACAGCCGCAAGTCCGTCGTTGTAAATATCAGATGAGATATCGCCCAGCACGGTTTTCCCCTCATACACACCACCTGTTCCGATCAGAGGTTCCTTGACCATATCCAGCACCTCATCCACCAGAGCATTCCCATCGGACATGATGCGGGTTATGGTTTTGCGCAACCTGTCTTTCCCCGACTCCACCATCAGAGGCTTGGGGGATGGACTGAGATTTTCCTGGTTATTCAGGAAATTCGGGTCGCTTAAGCCCGCTGTTTCCCGGGAGGGATCGGACTTGTATCCTCCGTAGACAACGCGATAGAGCCAGGGGCTTATTCTCTTGAAATAGAAGGAATTGAGATCCGCCCACCAGGGTCTCCTCTTCTGGCAGGATGAGGCATTGGGATCACGCCATTGCCCCGGAGTGTAGGTTCTGCTGAATCTATACAGCAGAGCTGCCCAATCGCCGCCGAATCTGAGTGCTCCTCTCACGGCGATGGCGGGACCACTGGTAAAGGAACAGCCCTGGGCTGAAAGGGTGTGGGTAAATGAATACCCGCCTCCAACGATCACAAAACCCTGGAATTTATCCTGAAAAGCACTGAAATTAGCCTGGGGACCCATGCCTGCGGCAATCTGGGTCACGAATGCACGAGGGGTTTCAGGATTATTAGGGGATCTGACAGAGGAATAGCTTATACCGACCGCACCTGCTGCACCTACTCTGGTTATGCCAATCTGGTCGCCGCAAACAACCAGAGGGAAGGGGGAAGAAAGCCAGAGAAAGGAATCACTTCCACCATAGGAGCATACTGTTTGCTGAACAGCCGAACAGCGGCCTTGAGCAGGGCTTGCATTAGTGCTTGCATTAGTGCTTATCGCTGCCTGGCCGAGATCGAAGAGAGTAAAGCCCAGAGAAAGATGAGGACCGAGCGTCAGCTCAGTCACCAGTTCGTCGCTGACCGCCGGAGTCAGAACAGGAGATGAATCACAGGGTGTAATGCCTGACGTGCCGCAGAGAATATTAGATATTCTCACCCCAACCGTTTCTCCGCATATGGGTGTGACAACGGGAAGGTTGATATTGAACTGGGTGAGAACAATCGATATACAGGGTGAATTGAAAAAAGGGCCAAGAGGCCCGGTCAGGGAGATTGCGGGCGGGGCCTGGCCTACCCAATTCGATGGCGGGTCTAAAGCTCCATCATCGGCTGAAGGTGAAGGCGCTGCCCGGCCATTATCGGCTGGAGCTGCCGCTGTGCCCTGCTCTTGCTCTGCGGCGACCGGCGCTGTCGTCGGTGCCCGATCTCCGGCCCCGGAACCGGAGGGACCGGGAGATGAGGATATCATCTCCTGGTATTCTGAGGATATTTCCTGATTTCCATTGACGAGAGGAAGACCGTTCGAGGTAATAATCTGATAATAAAGGTCAGCATCATCCTCTAAGGACGCCCGCTGCAGCCAGAGCATCAAAGGGTTGTTGCCGCTGTCCATCGTCAGGGAGATTCCATAGTCATCATTGCTGTCTCCGGTGAGGGCCTGCGGCTCGCTCCAGCTTATTTCTCCATCTTCCGTAAGTGTGCCTGTTGAGCCCATAATTTTCTTGGGAGTGGTGAAGGACTCCCAGGCACAGAAAAGGCGGGGCGGAACGAAGATAACCACCGGGCGATTCCCCCCTTCGCCCGGCATCTTGCCGGTTCTGGTCCAGTTCCCCCCCTGATTGATCGCCCAGAAAATCTCGTTGCCATGCTCCCAGACCAGATAGGCATTCCCCTGGTCATCACGGGTCAGGGATGGATTATGGTCCGGCTCCTTATCCTTTGCCTGACCGGAGTTCCTCTTCTTTCGAATACCTGCGGGCAACCGGGGAAGCCCCTGGAGTTTTTCACCGGAAGGTCCTGTCATTCCTCCTGCCTGAACCTTTCTCCTCCCTCCCAGTGCCCTGGCCGGAGGAATTAAGTTGCCCTGCATCAGGGCAAGAAACATGGTAAGAAGCATGGTAATGAAAATGAGACTTCTCCTTTTCAAGGTGCTGAAATACATGGTGAGGTTCTCCCGTAATTCTCTGTTGCGAATGGATTAATGGAATTTTTCTCTGCCTGTCTGAAAAAATTTCCTTCTGGAGAGCAGGGCCACGAGAAATTCTGCTTTCAAGATTCCCCGCTTCTCTCGAAATGACAAAAAAATCCAAAAGCTCGACCGTTCGCAATATAAGGCAACTTTGCATAGTTTTTCACTAATTCCATACATCAGTTTTTAGCAAAATATTTACCTTAAGATAGGTGGAGTCCCTCTCCCTCTAACCTCTTAAAAATCGGCTAATCTTATCGCAAGTTATTACTTGTCAGGCATAATAAATCAGTATTATTTACTTTATTTTAAAGCTAATTTTCAGTAATATTAGATTATTTTCTAGGTTTTTTGGCAGGTAAGAAGGGGTGAATTAATCAATAGTCCGGGAACCCCGGCAGGGGGTGAGCCTGCTCAGGAAGCATGAGGGCTCCATGCTGCATGAAGGACAGCAGAAGGTTCTGGCCAACCCAAAAAGGAGAAAGCCCAGGAGACCGAACAGGACTGCCAGGCATGCCAGAAGAAGATTCCAGGTACGGATCAGGGAGACAGCTATCAGAAGCTGCGGAAGGAGAGCAAATGAGAAGAAATAGACCAGGGGCCATTTCCGGCTGGCAAATTTATCCGGGCATCCACGGGTGACGAGCCGGGGCACTGCCTTTCCCCACCCCATTGGACACCTGTGGCCATAGAAAGAGCAATAGCGGCAGACCCTGATTCGGACCAGGAAAAGATAATTGGCCAATACCCAAACCATCCAGATCAGTGAGAGCCACCATGAGCCGGGCAGACCTGTGAGGGACAGCCCCGCCATACCGACTCCGGCGATTACGAGAAACAGTCCGTTAAAGAAAAGGGGGGACGGGCCTTTGCGGGTTTTCATCATATTCTTTTGCGATATTCAGTGTGTATATGGGTATGTCTCCGGTAATACTTTCTTTATCGGCTTCAGTGAGGATGACTTTCGGCAATACCTGGGGACCAGCCGTCTTCCTCTTACCTTCTTTGCCCCTGGTGCTTCATGATACTAACTTTTGATAATCCTGTTCCGGCAAATATGGACACACTGATACCTTTATCGAGCCGCTGCGCACGGCAGCAGCAAACGACATGCAGGTCATACCGCATTCCCTGCAATTTGTGCCGGGTAAGAGCTTATAGATATCCAGTACCTTTGGAGGCGGCTTTTTCCCCTCGAAATCCGGCTCTATCTCGTTCCTTCGCGCCCAAACATCGTTAATGGTGTTAACGATAGCATCGACCAGCATTTGAGCTTCTTCCCTGTTCTCGACAGGTGCAACGACAACCTCCTGTGGCCTAAATGCGTATCTTTTACTATTATCACAGCACGGCCATAACAGTATCTTTGCACCATGATCGTACTCGGAACCTTTCAGTACAGCATGAAGGTATGGGAGCACCTCAGCGATGTCCTCATGCAGATGCACAATCGCGCGGTACCAGTCAGCCTGCGGAGAGCAGTCAGGTGTGGATAACTTCATGGTGAAATTCTGAATTAATTGTTCAGACATTGGATTACCTCCCGGTTAAGTGTCCATCGTGGTAATTGTATCCACTGAGGCATTCATTTCATCCAGTACTTCAATGACCGTCGAAGAATAGGCAACCGCAGGGCCGCCAGCCATAACAATGGCAATCCCAACCGCTTCCAGGATCTCTTTGCGTGATATTCCCATCTCGACTGCCTTCCTGATATGAACCCGGATGCAGGGTTCACACCGGAGGGCAACGGCTACGGCAATAAATATGATATGCTTGACCCTGGCGCTCAGAGCCCCTTCCTGGCTGGCTGCCTGTCGTAATTGATTAAAAGCTTTCATTATCTCAGGGAGTTGTTCTTGAATCTTGTTAAAAGACGGTTCCATTTTCGATCCCATTATATTTTCTCCTCATGGGTAATATGGGTGACTGCTTCAACGACCTCGAGTTAAATTAGGTGCAAAGTCTGATCTCATACCCTCTTGGGGTGATAGGGATCATTGAACCGGATTTGAAATTCGACCCCCTCATTCAGGATCATGTCCACTTTCCCCTGAAGCTGGTTTTCCACAAGATTGACAACGATTTGCAGCCCCAGCGATTTGGTGTTCCTGAAGTCGAAACCCTCCGGCATCCCAATTCCATTATCGGCAACCCTGATATCAATTTCGTCTTTATTTCCTCTGTGCAGACTGACTCTGATGGCCCCTTCCCGATTGTCCGGAAATGCATGCTGCAAGGCATTGGTGATTATTTCACTTACGGCCAGACCACAGGGGACAGCAGCATCGAGAGAGGCAAAAAGTCCCTCATCAGCCATGAGTATCAGCGATATTTTACTGCACGTTCCCTGGTAACTCTTCACCAGACTGCTGATGACATCCGCAAAATAGTTTTTGAGATCAACCCCGGCCAGATTCCTGGATTGATAGAGGTGTTTATGGACCAGAGCCATTGACTTGATCCGGTTCTCGGTCTCCCGGAATATCTTCAGCACCTGCTCATCTTTGGTATATGAAGCCTGGAGGGCAAGCAGGGAGGCAATGACCTGCATGTTGTTCTTGGTTCTGTGGTAAAGCTCGCGCAGGAGCAGTTCCTTCTCGGCCAGAGAGGCTTTGATCTGCTCCTCGGCCCGCTTGCGGTCACCGATATCAGTGGCCACATAAACCATACCCTGCACTTTTCCCTGCTCATCCCGCAAGGTGGAGCAGGAAAGAAGGGCGGGGACCTTTCGTCCATCGCTGGCAATCAGGGTCTGCTCCGTATGGGATGAGCCGCTCTCTGCCGTTTCCTGAAAAATGACTTCCAGGGGCCTCCCGATCAGCTCATTCTCCCGGTAGCCCAGCAGGGTATCCGTAGCATGGTTGACTTTCTCGATAAAACCATTAGGACTGGTCACGATCAGGACTTCGTGGATCGAAGCAAGGATATTGTCAATGTACTGCTTTGCCATTTCTATTTCCCGTTTTTGCGTATAGAGTTTGATAAATACCCTGCATTTGTTCAAGAGTATCGAGGGATGATATGGTTTGACCAGAAAATCCACGGCTCCGGAATTATATCCCTTGAAGAGATGGTAATCATCAGAGTGAATGGCTGAAAAAAAGATAATCGGTATCTGCTGTGCCCTTTCATCACTCCGCATCAGTTCCGCCAGCTCATAACCGTTCATGACCGGCATCTGGACATCGAGAAGAGCCAGGGCAAAATCATGGTTGAGTACCAGTTTCAGGGCATCGTTACCATTGGTGGCCGTGATGATCTCTGCTTCGAGCTCTTGCAGGCTTTCATCGAGTGCAAAGAGGTTCTCCGGTTTGTCATCTACAATGAGAATCTTTGGCTTTTCCGTCATGATTATTTTCCATCGTTCTCCCTCCAGGAAGGTCTCCCGGCGGGGTCACCGTGCTGTCAGGGTTTTTCCGGTATATCCTCTCGTTACTTCCGACTGCGGAAAAATTCCCGGCGACACCGGAAAACCGAAGGTCTTCCTTAATACCAAGGCAGAGAAACCCTCCATGAATAAGACTGTCTCTGAGCAAAGTGAGTACACGATTCTGGAGCTCCCTGTCGAAGTAGATAAGCACATTTCTACAGAAAATCAGATGCATCTCGCCGAAAACGCTGTCCGTAGCCAGATTGTGACCGGCAAAAACAATGTTTTTCTTCAGAGACTTATCCATAATGACTGAATTATATTGGGCATAGTAATACTCGGCAAACGATCCGGTCCCGCCGGCCTGTTGATAATTGGATGTACTCTGCCTGATCTGCTCGACAGGATAAATACCTTCCTTTGCAATTTTGAGAGCTGCATCGTTGAGGTCAGTGGCATAGATGGTCGCACGCGGGTAAAGTCCTTCCTCGTGCAATAAAATAGCCAGGGAGTATACCTCTTCTCCGGTAGCACAGCCGGCATGCCAGACCTTGATAAACGGATAGGTCTTCAAAAAAGGGACAACCTCTTTTCTGATAGCCAGATAAACAGCCGGATCACGGAACATCTCCGTTACGGTAATGGAAAAGGCCTGGATAAGCAAGGGGAAAAACGATTCATCGTATAACACGCCCGGAATCATTTCCAGTATGCTTGTGCAGCCCGATTTCACCAGAAGCTGCCTGACCCTCCTCTTTATGGAAGCCCGCGCATAATGCCGGAAATCATATCCATAGCGCTGAAATACAGCCTCCAGCAGAAGATGAATTTCTATGTCTTCGTGACTGCTCTTTTCCATCCCTTTCTCTTCTCCCGAGCTCTCCACTTGTTTTTTCATCGGTACAGCCAGACGCGCATCATGGAAATCAGGCGGTCCAGGTCGATCGGTTTTGAGAGGTAGTCGTTGGCTCCGGCTGCCAGGCACTTTTCTCTGTCTTCCCTCATGGCCTTGGCCGTCAGGGCGATGACCGGCAGGTTCCAGAATTTTTGCTGCGCTCTGATTTTCCGGATAGTTTCATAACCATCCATGACCGGCATCATGACATCCATGAGAACAAGGTCGATATCAGGGTTTTTCCTCAGAATATGCAGGGCCTTTTGTCCATCCTCTGCCTTGAGCACCTTCATTCCTCTCTCCCGAAGAGCCCCGGCCAGGGCAAAGGCATTTTTCATATCATCGTCGACCAGCAGGATCCTCTTGTCCTTCAGCATAACATCCTGATCATAGAGGGTGGTGATCATCTCCTGCTTGTTTTTTGGCAGATTGCTGATGACCCGGTGCAGGAAAAGAGCGGTCTCGTCAAGCAGCCGCTCTTCCGATTTCACCCCTTTGACAATGATCGATTCAGCATACCTGCGCAGCTCCATATCCTCTTCCCTGGTCAGGTCCCTGCCGGTATAGATAATGACCGGTGGAATGACAATGTCCTTTTCCTTTTCCAGGGCTTGCAGCACCTGAAATCCCGACATGTCCGGCAGACCCAGATCCAGGACCATGCAATCGTAGCTCCGGCATTTGACAGCCTGAATGGCCTCAGCTCCGCTGCCGACTTCGGTGACCTGAACATCGCCATTGCCAATGAGCCTGACAATGCTCTTTCTCGAGACCGGATCGTCTTCCACGACCAGCAGGTCCTTAATCTGTTTGGCAACCGTTTCCTCGATACTGGTGAGTGCCCCGATCAACTGCCCGGCACTTACTGGTTTGGTCAGGAAGCCGATGGCACCTTTCTGGAAGGCATAAATGGTCTTCTCTTCAACTGACATGACGTGAACGGGAATATGGCGGGTTGCGATCTGCCTTTTGAGAGCCTCCATCACCTGCCAGCCATCCATACCCGGCAGGAGGATATCCAGAATAATAGCCTTCGGCTGGTACTTTTGGGCCAGCTCAAGCCCTCCTTCACCACTGGTTGAGAAAAGGCACTTGAATCCCTTTTCATGGCATTGATCCATCAGTATCCGGCTAAAGCTCTGGTCATCTTCAATTATCAAAATAGCCCGGTCATCCGGCTGAAGGTTATTTCTATCGTCCTGGATGGCTGGAATCTCTGCCGCCCTGATTCCGGAATGCTGACTTATCAAAACTCTTTCCGGCTGGGACGCTGCCGGCTCTGCCGCGGCTTTTCCGGTTTCTTTGATACTGACAGGAAGGTAAAGAGTAAAGGTCGAGCCCTGACCAGGTGTACTGCTCAGATGGATATCTCCGCCGAGGAGATGGGCCAGGTTCCGGGAAATGGAAAGGCCAAGTCCCGTGCCGCCGTATTTCCTCGCTGTTCCTCCTTCCGCCTGTTGGAAGGACTCGAAAATTATCCTCTGCTTTTCAGGGGGGATTCCAATGCCGGTATCAGTGACAGAAAAAGCCACCGTGTTTTCAGGAGTAAACCCGCACCCGACAAGGCTTTCCCCGCTGTCCGGCCGTCTGATTGAAAGAGTCACCTCTCCCTGGTCGGTGAACTTGATCGCATTGGAAATCAGGTTCCTGACGATCTGTGCGGCCCGCTTCCGGTCGGTCAGGATGAGCTGCGGCGCACTCTGGTCAACACTGATCTTCAAGGCCAGACCTTTGCCCTCTGCCACATGCTGAAAAGCGGATCTCAACTCTTCGGCAAGGTCATGGATCACGAGCTCCTCAAAATTGATATCCATCCGGCCTGCTTCGATCTTGGAAAGGTCGAGGATATCATTGATCAGCTCGAGCAGCGCTGTTCCGCTGGTATAAATAATCCTGAGCGATTCAACCTGATGGTCCGTCAGATTGCCATCCCTGTTATTGGCAAGGCTCTGAGCCAGGATAAGCAGGCTGTTCAGCGGTGTCCGCAATTCATGGGACATATTGGCCAGGAATTCGGATTTGTACTTATTGGCCATGATCAGTTCCTGGGCTTTCTCTTCGAGGTCTCTTCTGGCCGCTTCCAGTTCGGCATTCTTTCGTTCGATTTCGGACCTTTGCCGCTCCAGAGATTCAGCCTTCTCCTCCAGTTCCTCATTGGCGGCCTGGAGCTCTTCCTGCTGATTTTTCAGGTTTTCCTCACTCTCTTTGAGTGCCTGGGTCTGCTCCTCCAACTCCTCGTTAGCTGTCTGGAGCTCTTTCTGCTGAACCTGGAGCTCTTCCGCCTGGCGCTGGCTTTCTTCGAGAAGCGCCTGGATTTTCTCCCGCGATTGGGCAGAATGAATGGCAATGGCAACACTCTCCCTGACGAGTTCGAGGAATTCCCTGCTGGTGCCGGAAAACTCATGGAAGGAACCAAGCTCCGCCACCCCCTTCAGCATTCCTCCGGAAAGGAAGGGGATGACCAGAATATGACGGGGAAGTGAATCACCGATGGCTGAACTTATGCGGGGATAATCCCGGGGAACATTGGTCACCGGAATTATTACTTTCTCAAGGGCTGCCTGCCCGGCCAGACCCTCACCGATCCTGATAGTTTTCCTGAGCTCCCGGGACCAGTGAAACGCGTAACTGCCGGACAGCATCAGGAGGTCTCCCCTGTCTTCGTCAAGGGTGTATAAGGCCCCGATCTGAGCACCCAGATAATTAGCCAGAAAGGTAATGATGTTGCAGGCGAGGCTGCTCAAACTCTGCTCACCGCGCATTTTCTCGTTCAGCTCATTCTGCCCGGCCCGCAGCCAGGCCTGTTTTCTGTTTTCCTCCCTGGCCCTGCGCAGTGACTCGGTCATCTCCTGCAGAGCCAGGCCAAGCTCATCGACCTCGCTGCGAAGCTCAATGGTTGTGGAAAGATCATCCCTGGCGATATCCTGGGCCTGCCGGGTAATATTCCCAAAGCTTCTGGATATCTCCTTCAGGGAGAGATAAACAGGTTCCAGTTCATCACCTCCACCTTTCATCTCCCCATCGGAAAAAAGATGACCGGAAGCGATCTTCCCGGCTTTTTCCGAAATATCCCGGGTGCGGGTGATAATACCCCGTGTAGTAAAGGCCGCGACCAGCATCCCGGCAGCAATAGCCATAATCAAAAAGCCGATCAGGAGGTTGCGGGTCATCTGATAATCCAGGTCAGTTTCCATCTTCTGCGCCCTGAATTTCTGATAGCTTCTGTCCATCAGCTCGGCTAAAACTTTCTCAGCATCATCGACCAGTTGATGCCCCATGTGCGTGGAAGCCTCGACCTCCGCGGGATCATTGTCTGAACTTACCAGATGCCTGGTTTTCTTGATAATAACCAGGTATTGCTCCCATAAGGAATTGAACCTGTTCAGCTTCTCCTGGGAAATATTACCCACCATGTTGTACAGCTCCGCCGTGGAGCTGTTTAATTTTTGGACACTCCGGTCAATCATGTCTGCATATTTCCGCCTCTCTTCCTGTGTCCTGGAAAGAACGAAACTTTTCTCCATCTGGTGGATATCAAGGAGGGTATGGCTGAGGGTATTAACCACTTGCACCCTTCGGCTCATAGTATCCACGATGGTGTTCAATTTGCTGGTAAGATCTGCCATCTTGGAGATGGAGATCGATATCCCTAAAGCCATTATGATAAGAATTACCGAAAAACCGCCGAATAATTTTTTCCTGAATGTCACGTGTATCGTCCTGCCTATGGTTCAATTTAAATCGCTTAATTCCGATTTCTTGCCGCAATGTTCACGGTTTCTTTCCCCAATTACCTTACCCAGAATATCGCTGAGTTCTCCAATCAGATACGGCTTGGCAATGGCTGCGCAGAAACCGTATTGTCTGAATTCGGAAAGGACAGGGTCATTGGCATAACCGCTGGTGGCGATGGCTTTCACTTCAGGGTCAAGCTCATGCAGCTTCTTCACGGCATCATGTCCTCCCATGCCCCCTGGAATGATCAAATCTGCGAGTACGGCGACAAAGGGCCGGCCTGATTCTCTGGCCTGCTGAAATAATCTGACAGCCTGAGCACCATCCAGGGCAAACTCCGCTTCATAACCGAGGTAAGCAAGCATTTTCCCGACGGTATTTCGGACCAGGTCCTCATCCTCCAGGACAAGGACTCTTCCCTCCCCCGGACGGACCGCTCTCACCACGGTATTTCTTCTGGCTGCCGTCTTCTTCCCTTCCACGGCCGGGAGATGGAGAGAAAAGGTTGTGCCGACACCCAATTGAGATACCACATCGATATGTCCGTCATGTCTTCTGATAATCGAATAGACAGTAGCCAGCCCAAGACCGCTTCCCTGCTCCTTGGTGGTGAAATAGGGATCAAAGACCCGGTGCAGATATTCATGAGGTATGCCATGCCCCTGGTCCTCAACTGACACCCTGATATATCTTCCCTCTCTGAGCGGCAGACCGTCCTGCTCACTGACAGTCACATTTTCTGCGCTCACCCGGATTATCCCCCCCTGTGGCATGGCCTGATTGGCGTTGATAAGCAAGTTATTGAAAACCTGGCTTATCTGCCCGGTATCAATTTCCACCAGCCACAGATCATCAGCCAGGGAAAGCTCACACTTCACCTTCGAGCCTTTCAGGACAAACCCGGCTGAATCTTTCAGCAACTCGGAAACTGACGATATTTCTTTTACCGGCGCACCACCCCTGGCAAAGGTAAGCAATTGCTGAGATAAGTCCGTGGCCCGGCGGCTTGCATTTTCGGCCTGGTCCAGAAGATTGGAAATATTTTCATCAGGCTCAAGATACAGTCTCAGCAGGGAAAGGTTGCCGACGATGCCCACCAGAATATTCCTGAAATCATGGGCGATGCCACCTGCCAGAACACCGATTGATTCCAGTCTCTGGGCCTTCTGCCGCTCCTCCTCCATTTTCCTGCGCTCGGTGCGGTCGATGCCCAGTATCAGCACCAGCGGGGAGCCGTCGATGTCAGTGAATGGGTAATCGTGAACCTCGTACATGCGGCCATCAGTGCCGATCATCTCCCACTGGTAAGGGACTCCTGTTTCAAAGACATGGGAAGATGGATAATTTTCACCGGATACCCTCCCTTCCCTGACGAGAATTTCGGGGATGGTTCTCCCCTTTGGCTCACCGAAACGTTCGATGAAATATCGGTTGACAAAGCGGATGGAGCTGTCCGGTGCCTGAAGCAGAACAAAGGCAGGCAATGCGTCCAGGAGAGCGAAAAGCCTTTGACGCTCGGTCCGCAGAGTGTCCTCCGCCTGCTTGCGGGCTGTGATGTCCTCCATCATGGGCAGAAAGTAGAGCGGCTGGCCCAGTGCATCCTTTATCAGACTGACAGAAAGGCAAATCCATATTATCCTGTCATCTCTGTGCCTGAGGCGGATGTCCAGCTGAAACCGGTCAATTCTGCCGGTCAGCAGCACCCACATTTCTTCAAGCCAGATCTGCTGGTCATCAGGATGGGTGATCTCGAAGAAGCTTCGCGAGAGCAGCTCCTTTTCAGAATAGCCGGTCATCTGGCAGAGCCGCACGTTTACCTGCTGGAAACGGTAGTCCAGGGAGAGTATGGCCGCCCCTATGGGCGACTCGTCGAAGGTTCGCCGCAGCCTCTCCTCGTCTTCCCTGACCCTTGCTTCCATTCTGGCCTTGTAGAGCGCCATTTCGATATTGGCGTAGAGCTCCCTGTCCTCGAAAGGTTTGAGAACATACCCGAACGGCTCGGTTATCCTGGCCCGGTTCAGGATATCCCTGTCCGCATAAGCGGTAAGGTAGATAACCGGAATGTTAAAACGGGACCGTATCTGATCGGCTGCCTCGACTCCGTCCATACCCCCGCCCAGGACAATGTCCATGAGCACCAAATCCGGCCTCTTTTCTTCGGCCTTCTGGATCGCCCGCTCTCCGGAAGATACCACCCCGCATACAAGGTACCCTTCCCCTTCCAGCTTCATCTGCAAGCTTTTGGCGATAATGATTTCATCCTCAACGATCAATATCTTCGCTTTATCCATACTCCCCATACCCTTACCCTTCATCCTCTGCAAATTAAAAGCTCTGGAATCATGTACTTAAGATTGTAACTGCCTGCCCAGGCATCTTGAGTATACATATTATAAGTCAAACAATTACTGATGTCACTTATTTTAATATATACCTGGAATTTAATGAATTTAGGCAGTATTTACTCTTTTCTATTTTAATTACTTCAGAAATTTGTGGTAATTATTGTTATTCCCTTTAAAAATACTGGCAGATTTTGTATAATGTATCTTAATCTGAATATTTTTATGTAACTTTTTACCTATTGCATGGAAGAATATATAAACCATTAACAGAGAAGGAGGTGAGATTCTGTTTCAAATTCAGGTGTTCATCCACAATAAAAATTATTATTTCAGTTTAATTTCACAGGAAAGAAGGGATAATGCCAAATGGTTAGAAGGAAGGATGAATCATCAATTTATTTTATAGTATTCTTAGTACTTTCAACCTGTTTGAGCTTTACGATGGCACATGCAAACAGTCAGCTTGCTGCAGGAGGGACTCATACCGTAGGGCTAAAGTCAGATGGTTCTGTGGTGGCTGTGGGATCCAATAGCTATGGCCAATGTAATACAGCCAGTTGGACTGATATCATCCAGGTTGCTGCGGGAGATTACCATACCGCAGGGCTAAGGTCAGATGGTTCTGTCGTGGCTGTGGGATCAAATACCAATGGCCAATGTAATACCGGCAGTTGGACTGATATCATCCAGGTTGCTGCGGGAGATTACCATACTGTGGGGCTAAGGTCAGATGGTTCTGTCGTGGCTGTGGGATCGAATACCTATAGCCAATGCAATACAGCCAGTTGGACTGATATCATTCAGATTGCTGCGGGAGGGACTCATACCGTAGGGTTAAGGTCAGATGGTTCTGTCGTGGCTGTGGGATCGAATACCAATGGCCAATGCAATACAGCCAGTTGGACCGATATCGTTCAGGTTGCTGCGGGAGATTACCATACTGTGGGGCTAAGGTCAGATGGTTCTGTCGTGGCTGTGGGATC
>JBFLZW010000079.1:60505-77445 GCA_040755755.1 bacterium
TGGCTGTGGGATCGAATACCAATGGCCAATGCAATACAGCCAGTTGGACCGATATCGTTCAGGTTGCTGCGGGAGATTACCATACTGTGGGGCTAAGGTCAGATGGTTCTGTCGTGGCTGTGGGATCAAATACCAATGGCCAATGCAATACAGCCAGTTGGACTGATATCATCCAGGTTGCTGCGGGAGGGACTCATACCGTAGGGCTAAAGTCAGATGGTTCTGTCGTGGCTGTGGGATCCAATAGCTATGGCCAATGTAATACAGCCAGTTGGACTGATATCGTTCAGGTCGCTGCGGGAGATTATCATACCGCAGGGTTAACGTCAGATGGTTCTGTCGTGGCTGTGGGATCAAATACCAATGGCCAATGCAATACAGCCAGTTGGACCGATATCATCCAGGTTGCTGCGGGAGGGACTCATACTGTAGGGCTAAAGTCAGATGGTTCTGTTGCGGCTGTGGGATCCAATATCAATGACCAATGCAATACAGCCAGTTGGACCGATATCATTCAGATTGCTGCGGGAGATTACCATACTGTGGGGCTAAGGTCAGATGGTTCTGTCGTGGCTGTGGGATCCAATACCTATGGCCAATGCAATACAGCCAGTTGGACTGATATCATTCAGATTGCTGCTGGTGGGACTCATACCGTAGGGCTAAAATCAGACGGTTCTGTCGTGGCTGTGGGATCAAATACCTATGGCCAATGCAATACCAGCAGTTGGACCGGTATCATTCAGATTGCTGCGGGAGATTACCATACCGCAGGGCTCAGATCAGGCGGTTCTCTTGTGGCTGTGGGATCCAATAGCTATGGCCAAGGCAATACCGGCAGTTGGACTGATATCTTTCAGATTGCTGCGAAAGATTACCGTACCATAGGGCTAAAATCAGACGGTTCCGTTGTGGCTGTAGGATCGAATAGTGATAGCCAATGCAACGTATTCGACTGGACGTTATTTATTGAGGTTATTCCTGGTGACGTAGACGGTGATGGAGACGTTAGTCCTGATGATCGGGTCATTATAATGGGGGCACTTCGTAAACACACCGGCGATACCGGTTTTATCGATGAAGCTGATTACGATATGGATGGATGTATCACCTTCAATGATTATCGGATATGGTATGGATATTACAAGGATTTTACCTTGTAACCTGCTTTATGATAGCTGTCGATTGGATAGATGATAATCTAAAAAATAACATATTAGCAGGGAGCTGGAGTAATGAAGAAAGTATGGTTAATCTTATCCTTAGCAATAATTCTTATCTTTTCTGCCGTAATACCAATCCAGGCAATACCGACCGTGGGTTTAAACGTGCCTGATGGTGACATCAGACCAGGAGATAACTTTACCGTAGAGGTTTGGGCAGATGGTGACAGCATCGGTCAAGATCTCTTGGCCTTCGGTTTTAATGTTATACCGGGAGCCATTTTTCACTATAATGGCTATGCCATTCAATCCGGTTTCTCCGATGCTTCAGACCCTCTCAATCCATTTAATGTCAGTGGTTGGGGGAGTATTTCTGATGACGATGTCCTCCTGGCAACCCTTTCATTCACGAGCCTTGCTGCCGGTATGGGTAATCTCCAAGTCCAGGGACCTTACGATGGGTTATTTTATGGATTGTTTTATGAATCTGATGGATATACTATCAACACGACAGCCGATATTCCTGTTCATAATCCCCCTCCTCCGCCTGTTGATCCGCCCCCTCCTGTTGATCCCCCTCCTCCTGTACCAATAGCAGGATCAAGCACTATGGTTCTTCTGAGCTTCGGGCTTGTGATTGTCGGATTCAGGAAAAGGGGTTGGAAGGGTTAATTTATCACACTGTATTAGTGTGTGTATACAAGGGGCAGAGTCACTCGTGGCTCTGCCTTTTTTTATTTCTCCAGGACAACCCGGCTATCCCAGGAGGAGCGATAGTGAGGATGGATAATGTGTCATTGCCGAGTTAAAATGTCCAGCAGAGTGAGCTGTTCAGGCAAGCAGACGATCAGTGGATTGAAAATAGACGATCCTCGAATGCTTGCGTCTTAAAAATAGACGTATTTACCGCCCCAGTGAGTATGGGCACTTCCCCAAACGGCTTCTTTTCCTTCGTGATGAACAGAAACAACAGTATCTTATGGTAAAAATTAAAACATGGCACTGGATATGCTATAACAAGAAATGGAAGCAAGGGAAAAGGCAAATTCGAATTATTCTGCACGAAAAACCGGATACTCCCCCTCGTGAGAAACCATAAACCAATCTGCAGGAGTACACCTGGAGGGGTGTCTCATCGATTGGAGACATGGACAATCACTCAGGAGGGCAGCCCCGATAAGAATGGGGAATGTCTGCTGAAAAATCTCATGACGTTACCAGAATCAATGAATTTGACCATGTACTCTGCCAAGCGGTCTATCATACAGAAAATATCCTTGAAGGAAGGGAGGTGATACAGTATTCAGATAAGGTGCATTCATTCCATGTCTGGTGATCCAAAGAGTAAGTCATTCAAGTTTTAAATGCATTGTATATTGGGTTAAGGGAAGAAAATAAGGAGAATTACAAATTATGTACCGCAAGAACCGCATCTCCAGCATCTTTGTATTTGCATTGGCAATAACTCTGGGATTTGGATTGCTCTATACGCCTGCTACCCTGGCAGCAAACTGGATCAACCTTCCACCGTATAATACGCTATGGCCGTTATGGTCTCCGCCTCTTTCGCCGACTAACCCTCTGACCGGACTCCCCACGCCGATTGTCAGCAATCTGAAGCCGAGTACGGTATTGCCGGTACAGCCCGGTCTGACCTGGGATCCCCGCAAGACCTATCCCTGGCTGCTGTACAACACTCCGCTGGGTATGGCTTATTACGATCCCCTCTATGGTATTGATACCTGGCCTCCATCCTACCTGAAAGATCCTATTACCGGACTTCCCGCTCCGATCAACCTTTCCCTGATCAAAGGCTGGAGCCTTCTTCTGCCAACAGCGCAAAGCTGGCTGACCAACAATGTGCCGGTAGCCAACAATGCCTTTATTGCTGCCTATCCGGCCTATGCTGTCGCCTATGAGATCCTGCAGGGAGGAACCCTGGCCAGTTATCCGATCTTTGCCGCACTTCTGAATCCGCCGCCTCCATTGCAATCACTGTTGACTCCGGCTCTCATTCTGGGATTAGGACCCCTTGTTCCTTAAAAGGGATATACTTCTTATTGTAATTCCGGATTCAGGGAAAAGGACCTCCATTTTTGGGGGATTGCATTTACGGAAAAACAGCAGGAACAACACAAAGCCCGGACCGGTGCTGCAAAAGCATCCGGTCCGAGGTTTGTGAGTGTCCATCTGTCCTTACCAAATCAAGAAATTACACCACCAGCACTTGATAATAAGTAACTTTTTCGAAAAAAATAAAGGAGATCAGGTATGAAAAATTTCTGTCAATTTCTTCTATTTATCATTATCTTGACGGCAATAATGCTCATCCCGTCAGCTCAGGCTCAGGTAAGTCCCTTTTCCAGTTTTCCCAACCTGTTCTTTTGCCCATTTGCCTATTGTCCATTTCTTCCTCCGCCACTGCCCCTTGCCGCTCCTGCGACTGATTTCGGTCGCTATGCCCATGCCCCCCTGACCACTGCATCTCTCTTTCCCGCACCCGTCCTGCCCACAGCACCGGCTGCTACCGTTGGCGGGGTCGGCGTAACCTCGCTCATTCCCACGGTTTCGATTGCAGCGACGGTACCGGCCAGTCTGCTGGTCACTAATCCGCTGGCACCACTCATCACCTATACTCCCTTGAGTCTGGTGGGCCTGACGTATGCCCCGGTTCCGGCTCCAGCCCTGCCTGTTTCCATTGCCATATAGCATGAAGCTCAGCGCGGTAAATCCGCGGCCTGTACGCAAGCATTCACTCCTCTCTCCTTTTCTGGAATTTCGGCATTTGTGCCATTTTAACCGACGGGAACCGGATGACAAGGGAGGACTGAACGATTACCCTGGAGGAGGTGAAGTTTTTATTCGAAACAAGGACAGATATTCAACATCTTGGTAAATGACAATCTTTATATCAACAATTTTTTCATATTTCCTGAAGGAGAAAAAAATAGCTATGTTTTCAAAACCCAGCATGAAAAGATTACCAGCAGGAGTATTGTTCTTCACCATATTCATTGCAGCCCTGGCCCTATCATCAGCAGTTCAGGCCGTTCCCGGAGGATCCGGTGCTAACTGGGCAGCCTTGCCGCCATACAATACTCTCTGGCCCCTATGGTCGCCCGCTCTGTCACCCATTAGTGCAATAACCGGATTTCCCACTCCGATAGTGACTAACCTGGCTCCATCTACGGTACTTCCCGTGCAGCCTGGTTTGACCTGGGATCCGGCAAGACTTTATCCCTGGCTTTTGTACAACACTCCGGCTGGCATGGCCTATTACGATCCTCTCTACGGAATCAATCTCTGGCCGCCGAGCTATTTAACCCTCGGCCCTATCGCCCTGCCTCCCAATTATGCCAACCTGGCGCCGACCAGCAGCCTCTGGCTCAGCACGTATGTACCCCTTGCCAATGCGCTCTACCTGAAATCCCTGCCCAAATTCTCCTCCCTGCCATCCGCACCGGTAACTGCCCCCACGGTCATTCCTCCTGTTCCTCCCGTGCCTCCTGTCCCGGTTGTTCCCACAGCTACCCTGGCTGCGGTTCCCCCGGTACCTCCGGTGCCGACAACCTTTATTCCTCCGGTGCCGCCGGTACCGACAACGACTCCCCCTGCTCCTGTTCCTCCTCTTTTGACTCCGACGGCGATTATTTGATGAGGTCAGGAACCAGCGCATACCGCTGTGTTTTATGATCGTGCTCGATAACACAACAGGGTCTGTCTTTACGACAGACCCTGCTTGTTTTTTGGGAATAGCTGGAATTGAGCAGCCCTGTTCCCGAATATTTTCCCGGCCTTAACCGTTTAATCCAGGCACGAGGGCTGACCAAAAAACTTTGCTGTCAGACAGGACACATCTTCCGGGCTTACCTTCCCATCCTGGTTAACATCGGCACACTCAGGACACGTGCCATTACCCAGGTAGCAATTAAAGATAATCCCGGCATCCTTCATGGTAACTGTTCCGTCACCATCAATATCTCCGTTGCACTGAGGGGGAATACTCAAAATGCCGCCGGTTGCAGAGAACCAGCCGATATCATCTCCAAGATTTTCCAGTTGCAGGAAATAGCCCTGATTTTCCTGGCCGCCCGCAGTCCTGAATTTCAACCTGACCAGATAGCCGCTTGCTCCTTTGAGGACGCCTCCTGCAGGAGATGATCCGCTTATCCTGATCCTGCCGGGGCAAAGAAGCTTGACATCAAAGGTCGGGAAAGAGCCTGCCAGATTCCCCGGCTCGAAGCTTCCGGTATAGGTCAAGCTTTCCGGGTTATAAATGACGTCAAAGCCAAAGGTATGGACAGCATTCGGTGCTGACTGGATCCTTACCGGAATCAGAATATCCTGTCCTGCCTTACCTGGAGTCCCCTGGATATCCAGTTGACCTGTCTCGTTTTCCACCTGTCCCTGCGAACTGCAAACGGCTGTGCTGTCCCCTCCCTGACAATTATCATCCTGGCCATTACAGGGAATTTCAGGAGCGGTGGGATGAACGTTCCGGTCTGCATCGTTACAATCGGTGCTGTTGGCAACATAGCCGTCAGGAGCTGCCGAGCATGCCTGAATGCTTGAGGAAGCATCGCCATAGCCGTCTCCATCGCTATCCGTATAGTAGGTATTCATGGCGATACCTTCGTCCGTCTGACCATCACAGTCATTGTCCTTCCCATCGCAGACCTCATTCTGAGGCTGCGGTGCAGTGCAGCCGACCCACTGGCCGCTCTGGCAGGTTTCCATTCCGCTTCCACAGACAGTCGAGCAGGGCCTGGTCAGGCCTTCATCCGTCTGACCGTCCAGGTCATTATCCTTCCCATCACAGATCTCGGCCTCGGGCTGCGGTGCATTGCACCCCACCCACTGACCGCTCTGACAGGTTTCTGTTCCCTGACCATTGCCACAGGGCCTGGTCAGGCCTTCATCCGTCTGACCATCACAGTCATTGTCCTTCCCATCGCAGACTTCAGCCTCGGACTGTGGTGCATTACACCCGACCCACTGGCCGCTCTGACAGGTTTCTGTTCCAGTACCACAAGCAGTCGAGCAGAGCCTGATCAGGCCTTCATCCGTCTGACCATCACAGTCATTGTCCTTCCCATCACAGATCTCATCTTCGGGCTGCGGTGCAGTGCACCCGATCCACTGGCCGCTCTGACAGGTTTCCAATCCAGCACCACAGGCAGTTAAGCAGGGCCTTGTCAGGTCTTCATCCGTCTGACCGTCCAGGTCATTGTCCTTCCCATCACAGATCTCATCTTCGGGCTGCGGTGCAGTGCACCCGATCCACTGGCCGCTCTGACAGGTTTCTACTCCCTGACCATTGCTACAGGGCCTGGTCAGGCCTTCATCCGTCTGGTTGTCACAATCATTATCCTTCCCATCGCAGATCTCGGCCTCAGGCTGCGGTGCAGTGCACCCGACCCACTGGCCGCTCTGGCAGGTTTCCAATCCAGCACCACAGGCAGTATCGCAGGGCCTTGTCAAATTCTCGTCTACCTGGCCATCACAGTCATTGTCATTCCCATCACAGATCTCACTCTGGGGCTGCGGTGCAGTGCACCCGACCCACTGGCCGCTCTGGCAGGTTTCCAATCCAGCACCACAGGCAGTATCGCAGGGCCTTGTCAAATTCTCGTCCACCTGGCCGTCTAAATCATTATCCTGGCCATCGCAGACTTCCTCATGCTGCTCTCCGCATGCTCCGGTATGGGCTATGCTCACCAAATTTGCAGCAGCCAGGCACCAGTTACCATAGGTCTGGCCGTCACACCCACAGACCGGATCGGATACATCCGGACATGGAGTCCTGGGTGAGCTTGAGCAGACTCCCTGTCCAGTGCAATCCCCGATTTTCCTCTGGCAGAAATCTCCATCTCCTGTGCACTGGTCATTATCCCGGCATCCTGCTGCACCAAAAGCGTAGATCCGGTAATCATAACTTGCAATATAGAGGGTGCTGTCAGCACCAATGGCTGGCGAGGAATAGATCTGACCTCTGGTCCGGTAGCTCCAGACCAGGCTGCTATCGGGTCTCAGTGCATAAATCCGGCCGTCGAGGCTTCCGATGTAGATTGTGCCATCAACTCCCAGGGCCGGAGAAGAATAAACAGCACCACCAGTCTGGTAACTCCACTTCAGCCTGCCATCCGGCTTTATGGCATAAACCTTGCTGTCATGGCTTCCGATATAGACTATGCCATCACTTCCTATGGCTGGCGATGAATGAACCTGGTCACGGGTTCGGAATGTCCATTTCAGGATAGGATTATCGCCTTTAACTTCCAGGGCATATACTGCACCGTCCTCACTTGCGATGTAAATCGTATTGTTGGTTCCTACAGCCAAGCCGACCAGGGAGGATGGCGTGCCATTTTCGCTGACTGGATAATTCCAGCGCAGGCTTCCATCAGGCCTGAAGGCGTAGAGCCTGCCATCAGCGCCTGCTGCATAGATTGTGCCATCCGGTCCGAGAGCCGGCGAGGAATACAGGTAGAGGGGGGCAGTCTGACTGGCCCAGAGAACCGTACCATCCTGAGGAGCGAGGGCATAAATTTTTCCATCATGATTTCCGATATAAATCGTGCCGTCCTGCCCGATGACCGGTGAGGACTCGGTTTGATATCCGGTCGGGCTGTCCCACTTCTTGCTGCCATCCGGTTTTACGGCATGGACTATGCCATCGTAGCTTCCCACATAAATCGTACCGTCCGCTCCGATAGCCGGTGAGGCATAAATTTTATCTGTGGCCTGATATTTCCAGAGCAGACCGCCGCTCTCCGGTTTCAGGGCATACAGTTTACTGTCCAGTCCTGCGATATAGACTGTGCCGTCCATGCCTATGACCGGCGAGGAGTAGATCTTATCCGCAGTCTGGTATCTCCATTTCAGGGTGCCGGTCTGGGCTCCAAGATAAGGGCTCTGGCCAGTGCGGCCTGAATTGTACCCCCGGCATGGCCAGGCACTTTCGGCCATTCCCTGGGCAAAAGCAGTTCCCATTGCGGCTACAGCCAGCGTGAATACCACAGCCGTGGTTATAAAAAATAAAATTCCCTTTAACCTGCAATAACTTCTCATAAACCCTTTCCTTCTCTAATTACGCATGGTGAGTCATGCTAACCTGGTAATTCCTGCAATCCCGGTGATTAATTTACTTGAGATACGCTATTCATCAAGTCCATTACCATACCTCTTGTCTGCGATCCGGTAATCACCTCCCCGAAAGTCCCGGTAAAGGTACATAAGCTGTTCCCATCAAGTTGTCATATTGAGTTGCCATAGTAATTGTCAAAATTATCAGTCAAAGTCTGATACATTTCCCCCTTAATAATTATTGCAAGAATCCAGCCAGTTGTCTTTGCCGCTCTCCTGTCGGCATGGGTGCCGCTAACCGACATTGCCGAGCCAACCGGCTGAGTACGGAGGGAACTCCCGCAAAGTAACTTACCTATCTTGAGGATGGTAAGCCTATCCAATTTCCATTACTATGCATATGATAACCAAAATTGAGGACCAGGGTCAATCAAATCTGCGGAATTATTACCTTATAGTGTTTTTTTATAAATCTGCGGGGCTGACCTCCCGCTTGGCGAGTTCAATAGACCTGTAGAGGCGTGGCCGCACGATCGGACAAATGAAGGTATGAGCTGGAAGGCAGATTTTGCCAGGGCGGGAGATAATGGAAAAGAACTCTATAATTTGTGCCTGAAGTAGCGGACGGTTGCCGCCGATGGTATTATTAATTAAGGAATACGCAAGCAAGTAATTACCGGAAGGCAATACCGGTAAGTAAGGCTGCAACTTTCACCAGAAGGGGGAGTCCTGGACATGGAACAGTTTGATATCGATGCCTATGCCCCAAAGCAGATGGCTGCACGGGTGGAAAAGGCCGGGGTCACCAAAGGCAGCATGGATTTTTTTTCAACTCTTGTCCTGGCCAAAATGGCTGGAGCCTTTATCGGTTTTGGATCGGCGCTGTATATTTACGTGATTCACGACTCCACCCTGAGCTTAGGGCTGACCAAACTCATTGGCGGTCTGGTGTTCTGTCTCGGCCTGATTCTGGTAGTCGTTGCCGGAGCGGAGCTGTTCACGGGAAATAATCTGATCGTCATGGCCTACGTCAGCCGCAAGGTCAGCCTGAGTCAGCTTTTTCGCAATTGGGGCATTGTCTTTACCGGCAACCTTATCGGCTCGCTGACCATCGTGCTCCTGATCTTCCTGAGCGGCCACTGGATGGCGGGAGGGGCGGCGGTAGGAGCCAAAACGCTCCTGATTGCCAATGAAAAGGTGAACTTAAGCCTTTGTCAGACATTTTCCCGGGGAATTCTGTGTAATATGCTGGTCTGTCTGGCTGTCTGGCTCTGTTTCAGCGGCCGGTCCGTAACTGATAAAATCCTGGCCATTATCTTTCCGGTCATGGCTTTTGTCACTCTGGGATTCGAGCACTCGGTAGCCAATATGTATTTCATTCCGGCAGGTCTTCTGGTCAAACATAATCCGGTAATCGTGGCCAGGGCACAAACCATGCTCGGTGCAGTTCCTCTGGACCTTTCGAGACTGACCATATCCGGCTTTCTCCTGAATAATCTTCTTCCCGTTACTATCGGCAATATCATTGGCGGGAGCCTGCTGGTAGCCGCCATCTACTGGTTCGTATACCTGAGAGGCTCGGCGGCTGAACCTGTCCGGCGCTGTATGACCGGCGGACCGCCCACGGTCGCACCCCATACTTCGATTGCCGAAGCTGCCAGGGTCATGGGAGAGCATGCCTCCGGCAGTGTTCTGGTAGGCGAGACCGGAAAAGCTTTAGGTATTCTCAGTGAAAAGGACATTGTTCATAAGGTCATAGCGGCCGGCAGGGACCCGGCGGCAGTGACCGTAGATCAGGTCATGAGCACTCCCCTGATCTCGGTGGACATCAGGGCATCCGCCTATGAGGTTTACCGTACTATGGCCAAACACCAGATCCGACACCTGCTGGTGACCAGAGAGGGACAGCAGGTCGGTTTTGTATCCGTCAGGGATATACTGAAAAATCCAATAATCTGAGTCAGAAGTCAGGGGAGAGTGGTCAGTGATCAGCAGTTACAATTACAGTACCAGGCCGAGGGAAAGGGAGAAGATATTGTTGTCGTAGTCCGTTGCCGGTTGATCCCCTCCGGATTCTCGATGCCTGTTCTCGTACTTGAAGTCCGTAGCCAGCCACTCCTGGATCTGATATCTCAGACCGAGATGCCAGGCATAGATCGAATCCCTGCGGGGATGTTGGTACTTATCGAACTCATAGGTAAATCCTGAGAGAACCTTCACCTTGTAGGTCAGTTGATGATCCAAAGAGATTCTGACCTGATTCAGGGTATATCTATTGAATTCTTCTTCGGACCAGGAATACTCCCGCTGACCCCTTTCAAGTCCAAATGCAAACCTGGTACGGTCAGATGCCCGATGGGTGAGATCAACCATAGCCACTGCCGTATCGATACTGTCTCTCTCCCGATATTTCTTCCAGGAGAATCCGGCCCTGATCTGGCCGGAGAGCTTGGCCGTTGCATCCCAGCGCAGCCCCGGTCCTACGGTCCAGGTTTCGGAATCATCGGAATCTCTCCTGTCATCCCGATAATCACTCTGATAATAGTGGCCAGAGACAAAGGCAACCGTCTTTGGTTTAATCCGGACGTTGATCGAAGTCTCATAATGATCTTCATCCCGGTTGTCCAGACTGTTGATGCTGTTATTCAGACTGCTGGAGTCATCCTTGTATCGATAGGTATTGAGGTTATATGAGAGATCCAACCTGAGATTATCGTTAAGGTTGATTCCCAATTTGGAAGTCCATCTGTTTTCCGTGCGCATGCGGCGGGATTCCGTCAGTTCGGCAGGCTCATCACTCCTGTTCTGAACATGGCCAAGGTCAAGAGTGAGCTGTCTGCCTCCCTGTCCAAACAGAAAATTCCCCCTGGTGGAAAGCTGCCGTCCCCGATAATTCCATGCATCATGGTCATGGTAGCGAATGAAGTTTAATAACCAGTCACCATTGATCGTATGCTGACGGATTGGCCATTCCACCTTGAGGCCGGGGGAATAAGCTGTCACCCAATCACTGCCGCGGTTAGGATTGTCCACATCAACCATCTTGTAATAGGTTCGCCTCGTCAGAAAGCCGGGATGGATTTCCATCTGACCCAAATGAATGTTGCCAACCGCCCAGGATTCCGGGGCTGAAAAAAGTAACAGAAAAACAATCAGAACAGGCGCTCTCCGCCACCACATGCCCTTTAATCCAAATTTATTACCTTTGGTCATCCAGCAAACTCCTTAATATTCGATATGGAATTACCCGTGAATGGCTATAAGGGGAAAAGAAGTCAGGAGTCAGGAGTCAGGAGTCAGAATAAATACTCTGCTCTCCCGGCTCCGATTCACTGCTCACTGACTACTGAAAACTTGCTTTTTCCTGACCACTGACCACTGATCACTGACCACTCTCTCCTGACTCCTGACTCCTGACTCCTGACTCCTGCCTTTTTAAAACTCCACTCTGACCCGGTAGGTCAGCTTTGCCTCTCCCCTGGCTGGCACGGGCACGGAAAAGCCGATTTTGTAAGCATCCAATCGTTCATGGGGATGAGAGCTGCTCAGAACCCTCCACTCACCCTGCACCGGCTCGATCACCTGAACCACAACCTTCTCGTCCCGCCGGTTTCGCAAGTCAACCTGCCAACTGCTCTCATACACCTGAGCGGCCACCTTCTGCCACTCCATTTGCCTGTGTACTCCCACCACGTCGAAGGCGCTGCCGATCCGGATCCGCACAGTCTCGTCAACCGGCGTATCCTTGATGCGGTCCTCGCCGGTGAACTCAAAATACCCACCGCTGTCAGCCTGATAGACCTTGATTGCCCCCTGGGGAAGAGGAAGGCCAAGGTGATTCGCTTTCTTGTTTTCCAGCTTTACATATACCTGGGCAGGTCTTGGCGGCGGCTCCCGCAAGTCCCGCTGGCTTCGCTGAAAGATTCCCTCTCCGGGAAAGATATACTCCTTGTGAATGGGAATTTGCGCGGCCTCGATAAACGAAATCTGGGTTGTCTGCTGATCTTTCAGGGTTGACGGCCGGTCGAGCGTATACATATGGTATTCGGCAAATGCCTCCTCCCTGAAAGGGGCCTGGGCAGCAGCTTCTGTATCGAGACTTTCGGCAGCCATTTTCATCCGCCTGACGCCGTATTTGACTTCTTCCGGACGCTGCACTTCTCCGGCCACCAGCTTGATCCTTGCTTCAGGAAAGGTGATGCCGCTCTGGTTGTCGATAGTTACCCAACTGAAGAGGACCCCTGATGCCGCCTTCTGATCGAGCCGTAAAACGTAATTGGCCGTCCAGTTCAAGCCGCGCGACAGGTAGGATACGGCAAACGGTTTTTCCTGCGCCCTTTTGTGCGGATTTTTCACCAGCCACCGCAGAGTCGGACGCTCCACCATGTGCTCAGGAACCTGGGGCAATACCGCGGTGCCAGCCGGATATCCCAGGTAAATCTCTCCCTTTATCCGGTAAATCGGCTGATTATTATTGAAGCTCACCAATTCCGCTTCCAGCAGGTTCTTATCACCTGTCCTGGGATTTACTTCCAGAATCCCGAGCTGCTTTCCCACATACTGCTTCAGCAGGTTCTCCTGAGTAATCAGATCATATTCAAACTTCTGTTCCAGGATTTTGATTTCCTGGTTTCGGGTATCGATAAATACGGTCTCCGGCTCGATCTGGGCAGGCACATCCATGAACAGGATTTCCTGCCTCTCTTCGGAGGAAAGCGCAATGGTCCGCTCCTCCCTGATCAGGCCGTAATTCCGGTTGTAAATGGTCAGTGCCAGCGAGGACCTGTTTTCCCCGGTGCTCCGGGTGAGCGGGCTTTTCGGATACCCTGATTGCGGATACGCCAAGATGAGAATAATGAAGGATAACAGGCCGAAGGCAAATCCTGTCCTGGTTTGATGGTTCATCGATTTCTCTCCTCCCCGTGGATACGTTTTCTCTGCTGGTCAGAAAAATTAATTCGATTTTATACTCTTCCTACTATATCACAAAGTCTGACTTTTTAAAAAAAATTCTTTGCCGCAGCAAGCTGGAAAACCTCCTCTCTTCCTCTTGCCATTATTGCCATTTACGGGTATAATCATCTCACTCTATTGGAATCGTACCGGAGATGAAGTTTCACCTAATCAAATGAACAGGGAATTCATTTATCGAGCCAGGGTTCTGAAACCATTATGATCGATTTGCATTGTCATATCCTGCCCGGTCTGGATGACGGAGCAAAGGATACGGAAGAATCTCTCCGCATGTGCTCCTGTGCAGCGGCAGACGGAATCAGAAAGATCGTGGCTACTCCCCATACCATGAATGGTGTGTATGTCAACGAGACTTCGGCTATCAAACAGGCCGTGGGAGAATTGAATGGTCTTCTGGCCGCGGAACACATCCCACTTGAGATCTTGCCGGGTGCGGACGTCCATGTCAACCCGAACCTCCTGAAGCTGATCGAAGAGGGTCAGGTCACGACGATCAACGACAACCAGCGGTACATGCTGGTGGAACTGCCCCATCAACTGGTTCCTCCGAACCTCAAAAATATGGTCTTCGAGCTGGTCCTGCAGGGGATTACCCCTATCCTCACCCATCCGGAGCGAAATTCGATCCTGCAAACCGACATCGACCTGATTTACGAACTGGTAATGCAGGGCATGCTGATCCAGATTACTTCCCTCAGCCTGACCGGAGAGTTCGGACCACGGGCAGAGGACTGCTGCCATAAGTTACTCAAGCATAACCTGGTGCATGTCATAGCCACGGATGCCCACTCATCCAGGGTCCGGCCTCCCATTCTTTCCGCTTCCGTAGAGGCGGCCGGCAGGATTATCGGTGAAGCGGAGGCACGTGCTCTGGTGACCGCAAATCCCGAGGCTATTGTCCAGGGAAATGATCTCCCTGATCTGAAGGAGCCGGAAAAACCCAAACGGTCCTTTTTCCAGCGGATATTCGGTTAAGTATACGATCGGCAGATACATGGAACCATCACCCATAACCGCAATACCTTCATCCGCTCATCCTCCTTCCGGGCAACTGTCATCCGGACGGCTCATCCTGACCATTGTGCTTCTGGTGGTTCTGGGCAGTTTCTGTTATGCCAATTCCCTGAAAAACTCCCTGCTCCAGTGGGATGACCATCACTATCTCATGGATAATCCTTATATCCACACCATCTCCTGGCCGAATATCAAAGCCATCCTGACCAAGCCCTACTTTAAAAATTATTCTCCGCTCCATATCCTTTCCTACCAGATAGACTATCATTTCTGGAAATTCCGGCCCGAAGGCTACCGGATGGTGAACATTCTACTCCACCTTGCCAGTACCATTCTGATTTTTCTCCTGATCTTCGAGTGGTACCAGACCTATTCGGTGGCTTTGACCACAGCGGCCATCTTTGCCGTGCATACCATCCATGTGGAATCCGTGGTCTGGATATCGGCGCGGAAAGATGTTCTGTCCGCCCTGTTCTTCTTTCTTTCCCTGTACGGGTACAGCCGGTTCAGCCGGTTCCGGGACATGCGGCATCGGGGAAGAGCACAATGGTCCTGGTATGCACTATCCCTGGCGGCGGCATGTCTGGCTTTACTCAGTAAGCCGGTGACCGTCATGCTCCCCCTGATTCTCGTACTGCACGAGCTGTGCTTTCGCCGGGAAGAGAAGCCGTTCCGGTGGCGGGCGATCCTTCCCTTTTTCCTTCTCGCCGCTCTTCTGGCCGCAGTTACCTACCGGGCGCAGAGCGCGGAAGTCATGCATTATGTGGGCAACAGCTTTGCGCTCTCCGTGCTTTTGACCGGGAAAATCCTGGTCCTCTATCTTGGAAAGCTGCTTCTTCCCCTCGGCCTGTCCAGCCGCTACGTATTTCCCGTGAGCAAACTGTCGGACCTTTTCACCCTCTCCTCGCTTTTGGCCGCAGCTCTTCTGCTGCTCTTTCTGGGAGGGCTCGTCTTTCTGTGGCGGCGGAACAGGTCTCTGGCCTTTCCCGGCTGCTGGTTCCTGATCACCCTTGCGCCGGTAGCCAATCTTGTCCCCACCAGCACCCAGATGGCAGACCGCTATATGTACCTGCCTTCGGTAGGCTATGGTCTGGCGATCGGGCTTGTAGCCTTTGCTGTAAGCAGGCGGGTGCGGTTACGGGAGAGGGGGAGGCGACTGCTCCAGACCGCCATTATCCTTGCGGTGGCGGGCATGGTTGTACTCTACGGATCACTGACCCTGACCAGAAACCGCGTCTGGCGCACTGACCGCACCCTGTGGGAAGATGCCCTGGCCAAGGATCCCGGCAATTACTGGGCGGCCACTTTTCTGGCCAATACCTATATGACCGAAGCCCAAAAGAGCCGGGATGCTCAGGAGAGAGAAAAGAACCTCAAGCAGGCCAAGGCCCTGTTTCTCCAGGCTATCCGACAGGAGCCCTCGTTCGCTCAGGCATTATTGGGAATGGGCAGCGCCCTGCTCGATGAAGGAAATGCCCAGGAAGCCATTACCTACTTATGGCAGGCCAGGATGTGGAGCAACGAACTGGATCAGTCCCTGCGGATCGAGCACAATCTCGGAGTCGCCTACATCAAGACCAATCAATTCAGGGCTGCGGAAGAGGTCTTCACCTCCATCACCCGGAAAGACCCGGCCTTCGTTCCCGCTTACTTCTCCCTGGGCAAGCTCTACTTATGCTTCGGCACCAGTGAAGGGTATCAAAAGGCGGCTGAGCAGTACCGCCGGGCAATCGCGGTTTCACCCCGGGATCCGCAAGGCTACTTCTATCTGGGCATAACTCAGGAGCTTCTGGGAGACTGTTCCCAGGCCCTGGTCAATTACCGGGAGGCGCTCCGGCTGGCCGCAGAAGAGGCTTCATCTGCAAGCAGGATGATGGTCAGTCCGGCAGATATCCACCTCAGCCTGGCCGGGCTCTACCATCGCCTCCAGGACTATCCGAAAGCGATCGAGCACTACCGCGAGTTCCTGCGGCTCGATCCCCAAAACCCCAGGGCTGAATTCGTCCGGTCGGTTATCCTCTCGCTCGGCGGATGAAAAGCCGGTAAAAAAATTGTCCCTTCTCCCCTCTAATCCAGGGAGAAGGGACAAAAAGCAATATCAGTTATCTCAAGCAGAGCTATCAAATTACCGGCGGTAATAAGGTAGCTGCAAATGAACCTGTCCCGATAACCGTGGTGCTATTGATCTGCGTATAAGTACCGGTCATTTCAGTGGGAGAGGTAAGTGTGCAAACCAGGTCAAGCTGAATGGTCTGGCTGCCAATTCCGATAGCGGAACCGGAAAGAATGATCTGGGTGTTGAGTATCTCTCCAGTTACCGGTACCAGGACTCCAAGGTTCGGGTTACCCAGCATCTGTACATAACCGGTAACAGTGGTTGTTAATACCGGATCTACAACAAGATTCAACGTCATAGGCCCTGTGACATAGGCTACCGTCTTTGTGGAACCGGACCAGGTACCTGACCATGTTCCAGCTTGTTCGGCAAGACCGTATCTCAGGCTCAAGCCACCCAGTCCGCCATACAGCCCGCCAAGGCCATAGAGCCCGCCAAGGCCGTACAGGCCATAGAGGCCACCACCCAGTCCGTACATACTGCCATACAGGCCGCCAAGGCCATACAGGCTGCCATACAGCCCGCCACCGTACAGGCCATACAGCCCGCCACCATACAGGCCATACATGCTGCCATACAGCCCGCCA